>NZ_JBEORT010000028.1:0-70537 GCF_040302425.1 Streptomyces sp. NPDC126497 | reverse complement strand
GCCGGGGGTGCGGCTGGACGCGGGGGTGGAGTCGGGCAGTGTGATCGGTCCGGCGTGGGACTCGCTGCTGGCGAAGCTGATCGTGACCGGGCGTACCCGCAAGGAGGCGCTGGAGCGGGCCGGGCGTGCGCTGGCGGAGTTCCGGGTCGAGGGCATGGCCACGGCGATCCCGTTCCACCGCGCGGTGGTGGCGGACCCGGCGTTCGCGCCCGAGCTCACCGGCTCGGACCAGCCGTTCACGGTGCACACGCGGTGGATCGAGACGGAGTTCGTCAACGAGATCAAGCCCTTCACCGCCGCCGTGGACGCGGGAGCGGACGAGGAGGCCGACCGCGAGACCGTCGTCGTCGAGGTCGGCGGCAAACGCCTGGAGGTCTCCCTGCCCGCCTCCCTCGGCACGAGCCTGACCCGCCGCACCGGTCCGGCCGTCGCGGCGAGGCCGAAGCGCCGCGGGGCGGCGGTGCCCTCGCCGGCGGCCTCGGGCGACACCCTCGCCTCCCCGATGCAGGGCACGATCGTCAAGCTCGCCGTGGAGGAGGGCCAGGAGGTCCAGGAGGGCGACCTGGTCGTCGTCCTGGAGGCCATGAAGATGGAACAGCCCATCAACGCCCACCGCTCCGGCACGGTCAAGGGCCTCGCCGTCGAAGTCGGCGCCTCCCTCACCCCCGGCGCGGCCATCTGCGAGATCAAGGACTGATCGGCGTTGGCAGCACCGACGTACAACGACGTGATGGCCGAGGCGCTGGAGCGCCTGAGCACCGTGGGCTACGAACACGGGACGCGCACCCTGGTGAACCACGTCCCGATGGCCGCCGAGGCACTGGCGCACATGGGGTACACCGACGTCGTGTCCCCGTGGCTGGACCGGACGCTGAGCCGGCACGCCTACCACGAGGTGCCCGAACCGCGCTGGCGGCTGTCCCCGGACGATCCCGGCGAATGGCGCGCGGCGCTCGGCGACTTCAGCCGGGTGGGGGACTGGACCGCCATGTTCGCCCGCCAGCTGGAGGAGGAACCGTGGCGTGACGTACTGGCTCGCTGGTGGCCCCGGCTGGTGCCCGGCGTCCTGGCCATGCTGGGACACGGCGTGATCCGCACCGCACACGCCGTACGGGCCGTGGAGCGGGCGGGAGGGGACGACCGGCTGCAGCGGGACGAACTGGCCCGGGGGCTCGGTTACTGGGCGGCGCGGTACGAGCCCGGTTCCGGCGCCGCCGGCCCGGTTCCCCCGGAACCGGCCGGTGACGCGATGGAGGCGCTCGACCGGCTGACCGCGGACAACGCGGGCGTCTACGCGACCGCGCGCCAGCGGTTCCCGGTTCCGCTGATCCACGCCGTCACCACACCGGCGGCCGTGCGCCTGGTCTGCGCGCACCTGCCGGAAGAGCACGGGTGGCCGTCCTACCTCGCCACTGCCGAGGCCACCCGGATCATGCGGTCCACCTTCGCCGCGGGCCCCGCGACCACGGACCCGGAGCCGCTGCCGGACGCCCCCACGGCGGCCGAGACCTTCGCGACCGCCGTGGAGATCGGCGACGAGCACGCCATCAAGCTGGCCGAGGTCGCCGCACGGCACGCCACGCGGACACCGGACCACCGGTACGCGGCCGCGTCCCACACGGCGAACCGCGCGATCGCCCGGTTCACGCGATGAATCCCCGAAGCGCACGACAGGACACCGAGGAGAGGCAGATGGACGCGGCAGTGATAGTCGTGGGCGCCGGGCCCGCGGGCATGATGCTCGCCGGCGAGCTGAGGCTCGCCGGTGTCGACGTCATGGTCGTGGAGCGGTTGGCCGCGCGCACCGGTGAATCGCGCGGCCTGGGCTTCACGGCGCGCACCATGGAGATCTTCGACCAGCGGGGACTGCTGTCCCGGTTCGGGGAGATCGAGACCAGCAACGTCGGCCACTTCGGCGGCCTGCCGGTCGACTTCGGCGTGCTGGAAGGAGCGCACCAGGCGGCCAAGACCGTACCGCAGTCGGCCACCGAAACGGTCCTGGAGGAGTGGGCGACCGCGCTCGGCGCCGACATCCGCCGCAGCCACGAGGTGCTGTCCGTCACCGGCAAGGAGGACAGCGTCGAGGTCGAGATACGGGGCCCCTCGGGGGTGCAGACCGCGCGCGCCGAGTACGTGGTGGGCTGCGACGGCGGCCGCAGCACGGTGCGGAAGGCCGCGGGCTTCGACTTCCCCGGCACCGCCGCGACCATGGAGATGTTCCTGGCCGACGTGAAGGGGATCACCCTCGAACCCCGGATGATCGGCGAGACGCTCCCCGGCGGCATGGTGATGGTGGGACCGCTGCCCGGCGGTGTGACCCGCCTCATCGTCTGCGAGCGCGGCACTCCGCCGCAGCGCCGGGAGAAGCCGCCGGCCTGGGAGGAGGTGGCCGCGGCGTGGCAGCGCCTCACCGGTGACGACATCTCCCACGCCGAACCGGTGTGGGTGAGCGCGTTCGGCGACGCCACGCGCCAGGTCACGGAGTACCGCCGCGGCCGGGTGATCCTGGCCGGCGACGCGGCGCACATCCACCTGCCGGCCGGCGGCCAGGGCATGAACACCAGCATCCAGGACGCGGTGAACCTCGGCTGGAAGCTGGGCGCGGTGGTACGGGGCCGCGCCCCCGTGACGCTGCTGGACACCTACCACGCCGAACGGCACCCGGTGGGCCGGCGGCTGCTGATGAACACCCAGGCCCAGGGTCTGCTGTTCCTCAGCGGCTCGGAGGTGCAGCCGCTGCGCGACGTCATCTCGGAACTGATCGGGTACGAGGACGTCAGCCGGCACTTCGCCGCGATGGTCAGCGGTCTGGAGATCCGTTACGACGTCGACGGCGGGAGCCACCCGCTGCTGGGCCGTCGCATGCCGGACGTGAGCCTGACCGGGCACGCGCTGATCCGCCGGAGCATCGAGGCGTTCCGTCCCGCGCGGGGCGTGCTCTTCGACTTCGCCGACAACGCCGAGCTCCGGCGCAGGGCCGTGCCCTGGCGCGACCGGGTGGACCTGGTGACCGCGCAACCGCGCGAACTGTCCGCGCACAGCCAGCTCGCGGGCACGTCGGCGGTGCTCGTCCGGCCCGACGGATACGTCGCCTGGGCCGCGCCGGGAAGCCATGGCGACCTGCCCATGGCCCTCGAGCGCTGGTTCGGCCCGGCCATCTGATGCCCGCTCGCACGCGGGCACCATCACAGGGAGAGAGACCATGCACAGCTCACTGATCGTCGCCCGTATGGACGCGGCGTCACAGCACGAGGTGGCCCGCCTGTTCGGCGAGTTCGACCGGACGGAGATGCCGCACCTGATGGGGACGCGGCGCCGTCAGCTCTTCAGCTACCGGGGCCTGTACTTCCACCTGCAGGACTTCGACACGGACAACGGCGGCCAGTTGATCGAACAGGCCAAGGAGGACCCGCGGTTCGTGCGGATCAGCGAGGACCTGAAGCCCTTCATCGAGGCCTACGACCCGGCCACCTGGCGTTCGCCCGCCGACGCGCTGGCCCAGCGCTTCTACTCGTGGAAGAGCGAGACATGACCGGTCGGCGCGTGGTCATCACCGGCATCGGCGTACTGGCGCCCGGCGGCGTGGGGACCAGGAACTTCTGGGACCTGCTGAGCGCGGGCCGCACCGCCACCCGGGGCATCACCTTCTTCGACCCCTCCTCGTTCCGCTCGCGCGTCGCGGCCGAGATCGACTTCGACGCCGAGGCGCACGGGCTGTCCCCGCAGGAGATCCGGCGCATGGACCGGGCCGCGCAGTTCGCCGTCGTGGCCACCCGGGAGGCGCTCGCCGACAGCGGTGTCGCCCTGGACGACCACGAACCCCACCGCGTGGGCGTCACCGTCGGCAGTGCGGTGGGCGCCACCATGGGACTCGACCAGGAGTACCGGGTCGTCAGCGACGGCGGACGACTGGACTGCGTGGACCACGAGTACGCGGTGCCGCACCTGTACGACTACCTGGTACCCAGCTCGTTCGCGGCCGAGGTCGCGTGGGCGGTCGGCGCCGAGGGGCCCAGCACGGTGGTGTCCACCGGCTGCACCTCCGGCATCGACTCGGTGGGCTACGCCGTCGAGCTGATCCGTGAGGGCAGCGCCGACGTCATGGTCGCGGGCTCCTCGGACGCGCCGATCTCGCCGATCACGATGGCCTGCTTCGACGCCATCAAGGCGACCACGCCGCGCCACGACGAGCCCGAGCGCGCGTCGAGGCCCTTCGACGGCAGCCGCAACGGCTTCGTGCTGGGCGAGGGCGCGGCCGTCTTCGTGCTGGAGGAGCTCGAGGCGGCCCGGCGCCGTGGCGCCCGCGTCTACGCGGAGATCGCCGGCTACGCCACCCGCAGCAACGCCTATCACATGACCGGCCTGCGTCCGGACGGCGCGGAGATGGCCGAGGCGATCCGCTCGGCGCTCGCCGAGGCCCGGATCGATCCGCAGGACGTCGACTACATCAACGCGCACGGTTCGGGCACCAAGCAGAACGACCGGCACGAGACGGCGGCGTTCAAGCGGAGCCTGAAGGACCACGCGTACCGGGTGCCGGTGAGCTCCATCAAGTCGATGGTCGGCCACTCGCTGGGTGCCATCGGTTCGATCGAGATCGCCGCCTCGGCCCTGGCCATGCAGCACAACGTCGTGCCGCCCACGGCGAACCTGCACACCCCCGACCCGGAGTGCGACCTGGACTACGTGCCCCTGGAGGCACGTGAGTGGACCACGGACACGGTGCTCACGGTGGGGAGCGGTTTCGGCGGGTTCCAGAGCGCCATGGTGCTGGCCCGCCCCGAGAGGAGCTTGGCATGACCACCTCGGTGGCGGTGACGGGGATAGGGGCCGTGTCGCCGAACGGCCTGGGCACCAAGGACTTCTGGTCCGCCACCCGCGGCGGCAAGAGCGGCATCGGCCGCGTCACCCGGTTCGACCCGGCGCAGTACCCGGCCCAGCTGGCGGGTGAGGTACCGGGATTCCGCGCGGAGGAGCACCTGCCGAGCAGGCTGCTGCCGCAGACCGACCACATGACCCGACTCGCGCTGACCGCCGCGGACTGGGCCCTGGCCGACGCCGGGGTGCGCCCGGAGGAACTGCCCGAGTTCGACATGGGGGTGGTCACGGCCAGTTCCGCCGGCGGGTTCGAGTTCGGCCAGGGCGAGTTGCAGAAGCTGTGGAGCCAGGGCAGCCAGTACGTGAGCGCGTACCAGTCCTTCGCCTGGTTCTACGCCGTCAACAGCGGCCAGATATCCATCCGCAACGGGCTGAAGGGGCCCTCGGGCGTCCTGGTGAGCGACCAGGCCGGCGGGCTCGACGCGCTGGCGCAGGCCCGCCGCCAGATCCGCAAGGGAACACCGCTGATCGTCTCGGGCGGTGTCGACGGCGCGATCTGCCCGTGGGGCTGGGTGGCGCAGCTGACCGGCGGCCGGATCAGCACCAGCAACGAGCCGACCCGTGCCTACCTGCCGTTCGACGCCGACGCACGGGGCCACGTGCCCGGTGAGGGCGGGGCGATCCTGGTCCTGGAGGACCCCGAGGCCGCGCGCCGGCGCGGCGCGCGGACGTACGGGGAACTCCGCGGCTACGCGGCGACCTTCGATCCCCGCCCGGGCAGCGGCCGGCCCCCCGGGCTGCGGCGCACGATCGAGCTGGCCCTGGCCGACGCCGGTCTCACGCCGGACGACGTGGACGTCGTCTTCGCGGACGCGGCGGGCCTGCCCGACCTCGACCGGATCGAGGCGGAGGCCATCGGGGCGGTCTTCGGCCCGCGCGGTGTCCCCGTCACCGCGCCCAAGACCATGACCGGCCGGCTGTACGCCGGCGCCGGCCCGCTGGACGTGGCCGCCGCCCTGCTCTCCATGAACGACGGGCTGATCCCGCCCACCGTGAACGTCGTGCCCTCGCCCGACTACGAGCTGGACCTGGTCGTCGCCCAGCCGCGCCCCGCGGAGCTGCGCAGGGCGCTGGTGCTCGCGCGCGGCCAGGGCGGCTTCAACTCCGCGGTGGTCCTCCAGGCTTCCGGCCACTGAGCCGGAACACGCGCGCCCTTCACCGTCTCCACCCCCCTGCGGCGGTGAGGGGCGCGCCTTTCGCAACCCCACACGAACCGAGGCCCCGGGCCTCCGATCGAAAGGCATCGACGTGAGCAGCACGCGCACCTTCACCTTCGACGACCTCAAGCGCATCCTGCTGGAAGGAGCCGGTGCCGAAGAGGGGGTCGACCTCGACGGCGACATCCTCGACACGGGATTCGAGGAGCTGGGTTACGAGTCCCTGGCCCTGCTGGAGACCGGCGGCCGCATCGAGCGCGAGTACGGCATCACCCTCGACGACTCGGTCCTGACGGACGCCGTCACGCCGCGTCTGCTCATCGCCGTGGTCAACGAGCACATCACAGCCGCCGCGGACGTCGCGGCCTGATCCGCCCGCCCGTCGAGGGGGCCGGCCCGGCCGCCCCGTCCGACGGGCGCCTCACCAGGGGAGAACCCAGATGTCGCAGCACAGTCAACGCGTCGCCGTCGTCACCGGAGCCACCAGCGGCATAGGGCTGGCCACGGCCCGGCTCCTGGCCGAGCAGGGGCACCAGGTCTTCATCGGCGCGCGGAGCGCCGAGAACGTGGTCTCGACGGTCAAGCTGCTGAGGAACGAAGGGCTCGACGTCGACGGCGCTCCGCTCGACGTGCGGTCGCCCGAGAGCACGGAGGAGTTCGTCCGGGCCGCGACCGCCCGCTTCGGACCGATCGACGTCCTGGTCAACAACGCGGGCCGCAGTGGTGGCGGCGTCACCGCGGACATCGAGGACGAGTTGTGGAACGACGTCATCGAGACGAACCTGAACAGCGTCTTCCGGATGACCCGGGCCGTGCTCAACACCGGTGGGATGCGCGGCAAGGACCGCGGCAGGATCATCAACATCGCCTCCACCGCGGGCAAGCAGGGCGTGGTGCTCGGCGCTCCGTACTCCGCCTCCAAGCACGGAGTCGTCGGCTTCACCAAGGCCCTCGGCAACGAGCTCGCACCGACGGGCATCACGGTCAACGCGGTCTGCCCGGGGTACGTCGAGACACCGATGGCACAGCGTGTCCGGCAGGGCTACGCCGCGGCGTACGGCACCACCGAGGAGACGATCCTCGACAAGTTCACCGCCAAGATCCCGCTGGGCAGGTACTCGACACCGGAGGAGGTGGCCGGCCTGGTCGGCTACCTCGCGTCGGACACCGCCGCCTCCATCACCGCACAGGCACTCAACGTCTGCGGCGGACTGGGCAACTTCTGAGCCGTCCCGTCCCACAACCTAGGAGCCACGAGTATGTCTCAGCCCGGACTGCGCGAGGTGGAGCACGAGATCACGGTCTCGGCACCGGCCGCCGACGTGTACCGGCTCATCGCCGAGGTGGAGAACTGGCCCCGGCTCTTCCCGCCGTCGATCTACGTCGACCATGTGGAGCGCACCGACACCGAGGAGAAGATCCGGATCTGGGCCACCGCCAACGGCGAGGCCAAGAACTGGACGTCGCGCCGCGTGCTGGACCCGGACCGGCTGCGCATCGAGTTCCGTCAGGAGGTGACCACTCCGCCGGTGGCGGACATGGGCGGAACCTGGATCGTCGAGCCGATCTCCGACTCCGCGTCACGGCTGCGGCTGCTGCACGACTACCGGGCGATCGACGACGACCCGGAGAAGCTGAAGTGGATCGACGAGGCCGTCGACCGCAACTCGCGCAGCGAACTGGCCGGTCTGAAGGACAACCTCGAGTTCGTCGCCTCCTCCGAGGAGCTGACGTTCTCCTTCGAGGACACCGTGGAGATCGCCGGCTCCGCGAAGGACGTCTACGACTTCATCAACGAGGCCGGCCTGTGGTCCGAGCGGCTGCCGCACGTGGTCACCGTGCGGCTGACCGAGGACGTGCCGGGACTGCAGACGCTGGAGATGGACACCCGGGCCAAGGACGGCTCGGTGCACACCACCAAGTCGTACCGCGTCTGCCTGCCGCACAAGAAGATCGCGTACAAGCAGACCACCCTTCCGGCGCTGATGAGCCTGCACACCGGCTACTGGACGTTCACGGAGACGGAGCGCGGGGTCGCCGCGTCCTCACAGCACACCGTCGTCATCCGCCCGGAGAACATCGCGTCGATCCTGGGGCCGGACGCCGGGATCGCCGACGCCAAGGCCTACGTCCAGGCGGCACTGAGCACCAACAGCCGGGCGACGCTCGGCCACGCCAAGGACTACGCCGAAGCCCGGCGCTGATCCGATGACGGCCGTCGACACCCATGTCATCGTCGTCGGCGCGGGTCCCGTGGGCCTCATGCTCGCCGGCGAACTCAGGCTGGGGGGCGCGGAGGTGATCGTCCTGGAGCAGCGGGACGGCCCCACCACGGAGTCCCGCGCCTCGACCCTGCACGCGCGGACCATGGAACTGTTCGACCAGCGCGGACTGCTCGACGAGCTCGGCACGCCGCCGAACGTGCCGATGGGCCACTTCGGCGGCATCCCCCTCGACCTGCGCCTCGACAGTCCCTTCACGGGACAGTGGAAGGTCCCGCAGACGCGGACCGAGGAACTGCTCGGCGCCTGGTCGCGCCGGCTCGGCGCCGAGCTGCGCGTCGCGCACCGGGTACGCGCCCTCGTGCAGCACCACGACCGGGTCGAGGTCGAGGCCGACGGCCCACGGGGCCGGGTACGCCTCTTCGCACGCTACGTCGTCGGCTGCGACGGCGAGGACAGCACGGTGCGGGAGCTGACCGGTCTCCCCTTCCCCGGGACGTCCGCCGAACGCGAGCTGATCCGGGGCGACATCGCCGGGATCGACATCCCGGACAGGCGTTTCCAGCGGTTGGAGAAGGGCCTGGCCATCGCGGCGCGCGGGGCCGGCGGAGTCACCCGGGTGATGGTCCACCAGTTCGGCCGCCCCGCCGGGACCCGCGTCTCGGAGCCGGACCACGCCGAACTGGCCGACGTGTGGCGCACGGTCACCGGTGAGGACATCACGGCGGGCGTGCCCCTGTGGGTCAACTCCTTCGGCGACGCCTCCCGCCAGGCGTCCCGCTACCGGGACCGGCGCGTGCTCCTCGCCGGCGACGCCGCCCACCAGCAGATGCCGATCGGCGGACAGGCACTGAACCTCGGGCTCCAGGACGCCGTGAACCTCGGGTGGAAGCTGGCGGCGGTCGTGCTCGGCCGCGCCCACGAGCCGCTCCTGGAGAGTTACCACGAGGAGCGCCACGCCGTGGGCCGCGAGGTGCTCTCCGGCATCCGGGCGCAGGCGCGCCTGCTGCTCGGCGGACCCGAGGTCGAGCCGCTGCGCTCCGTCCTGGGCGAGCTGATCGCCTACGAGGACGTGCGCGGGCACCTCGCGGGCACGATCAGCGGCCTCGGCATCCGCTACGGCTCCGGCCGGGAGCACCCGTTGTGCGGGACACGGCTGCCGCACACCGAGCTGACCGTGGGCACCACGGCCACCTCCACCACCGTGCTGCTGCGCCGCGCGCGCGGGCTCCTGCTCCACCCGGCGTCCGAGCGCGGCGACGGCGTGCTCGCGGCCGCCGCCCCGTGGGCGGACCGGGTCGACACCGTCGTCGCCGCCGCGCCGGCCGGCCCACTGGCCGACGGGACCACCGTGCTGGTGCGTCCCGACGGTTACGTGGGCTGGGCCGGAACCGACGAGGAAGGCCTGCTCGCCGCGCTCGGCCGCTGGTTCGGGAGCGCGACAGCCGCTCCCGGCGGCAGCGCGCGGCGCACCACCCCGTACGACGTGCGGCGCCCCAGCGCGCGGCACGTCACGACCCACGAACGTCGACATCACAGGAGAAGCACCATGGGCAACCTGACCGGCAGGACGGCGCTCGTCACCGGGGCGAGCCGGGGCATGGGCCGGGCGACCGCCGAGCGCCTGGCCCGCGAGGGCGCACTCGTCGCCGTGCACTACTCGACCTCCCGGGAAGCGGCCGAGGAGGTCGTCTCCGGCATCGAGAGCGACGGCGGCCGGGCCTTCACGGTGCAGTCCGAACTCGGCGCGCCGGGCGGCGTCCACGAGCTGTTCCTCGGACTGGAGGAGGGGCTCAAGGAGCGCACCGGGTCCACCGAGCTCAACATCGTGGTCAACAACGCCGGGGTGATGGGCGGCGTGAAGCCGGAGGACACCACGCCCGAGCAGTTCGACCGGCTCGTCGCCGTCAACGCCAAGGCGCCGTTCTTCATCATCCAGCGCGCCCTGCCGAACATGCCCGACGGGGGCCGGATCATCAACATCTCCTCGGGACTCACCAAGTTCGCCAACCCCGACGAGATCGCGTACGCCATGACCAAGGGCGCCGTCGAGATGCTCGCCCTGCACTTCGCCAAGCACCTCGGGCCGCGCGGCATCACCGTCAACAGCGTGGCGCCGGGCATCACGCGCAACAGCAACCCGGTGTTCGACATCCCGGAGGCGGTCGAGCAGATGGCGGCCCTCTCCACGTTCAACAGGGTCGGCGAACCCCGGGACATCGCCGATGTGGTCGCCTTCCTCGCCTCGGACGACGCCCGCTGGATCACGGGCGCCTTCATCGACGCCAGCGGCGGGACACTCCTCGGCTGACCGTCCCCCCGCGCGGCCACGCCTTCCCCGAAGCGAAGGAGAATCGTGCGCAGTTCGTCTTCCGCCTCCGCCTCCGCCCCCCGGCCCCCGTCGACGGCGGCACCGGCCGGGGCCTCGGCGCTCCGGCTGTGGGGACTGCTCTTCGTTCTCGCCGGGAACATGCTCATCGACGCGCTGGAAGTGTCCGTGGTGGTCGTCGCGCTGCCGTCGATCGGCGCGGACCTCGGCCTGCCGCTGACCTCGGCCCAGTGGATGATGACCGGGTTCGCCATCGGGTTCGGCGGGCTGATGCTGTTCGGCGGCCGGGTCGTCGAGCGCCTGGGCCGCCGCGAGGTCTATCTCGCCGCGCTCGTGGGCTTCGCGGCGGCCTCGGTGGCCGGCGCGCTCGTCGACGACGTGCGGCTGCTGGTGGCCACCCGCGTCGTGAAGGGGTTCTGCGCCGCGCTGACCGCCCCGACCGGTCTGGCGATCATCCAGACCGCCTACCCGGAGGGCCCGCTGCGCGACCGGGCCCTGTCCGTCTACACGCTGTTCGGCGCCAGCGGCTTCACGGCCGGGCTGCTGCTGTCCGGCGTGCTGACGGCGGTCGACTGGCGGCTGACGTTCGCCTTCCCGGCCCCCGTCGTGCTGGTGCTCTTCTTCTTCGGGCTGCGCCTGATCCCGGGCACGGACCGGAAGGCCGGCCGGCGGCCCGGCGACGACGGGCCACCACGGTACGACGTGGCGGGTGCCGCCACCTGGACGGCCGGACTGCTCACGCTGGTCGGAGGCACGGTGTCCGTGCCGACGCACGGCTGGACCGGTCTGCGCTCCGGCGGACTGCTCGCCGCGTCGGCGGTGCTGTTCGTGGCCTTCGTCCTGGTCGAACGGCGCACCCCCCACCCCCTGGTGCGGTTCACGTTCCTCACCCACGGCCCGCTGGTCCGTTCGGCCCTGGGCGCCGCGGCGCTGAACGGCTCGTACCTGGGTCTGCTGTTCGTCCTCACCTACGAGTTGCAGACGCTGCACGGCTGGCACCCGCTGAGGGCCGCGCTCGCCCTCGTGCCGGCGGCAGCCCCCCTCGCGGTCACCGCACTGCTGTCGGGCCGGATGGTCGCCGCCTTCGGCACCGCGCGGCTCATCGCCGTGGGGGCGGTCTTCCCCCTGGCCGGATACGTCTGGCAGGTGCGCCAGTCGTGGCCGCTCGACTACGCAACCACCGTACTGCCGACGACGCTGCTGGTCGGGGCCGGTTTCGTCCTGTCCTTCGCCGCGCTGAACACACAGGCCACCTCGCAGCTGCCGCCACCGGAACGGCGCGCGGGCGCCGGTCTGTACCAGACCGCGGTCCAGGCCGGGGCGGCGCTCGTGCCGGCTCTCGTCGCCGCGCTGCTCGTCGCGCACCGACCCGCCGCCGGCGCGCCGCCGGCGGAGTTCCTGGCAGCCTGCCGCCCCGCCCTGGTCCTGGTGGCTCTCGTCGGAGCGCTCGGCCTGCTCGTGGGAGTGGCGGGGGCACGGCCGCGCCGTGACTGAGGACGGACCCCACGACAGCCGAACCGTTCCTCGACGGCATCCCTTGCGGGCCGGATCACCGGGCTGCCGCCGCACCCCCTGGAGCAGGACCCGTTCAACCTCACGACACGGTGGCCGGGGGCGGCACCGACCGGCCACGAATCCAAGTCAGGAGAGTGACGTCCATGTCGGCACGGGAGAGGACCCTGACCGGGTCCACCGACGGGAACAGGTCCGGATGGACCACCGACGAGCGGTTGGAGGAATTGCGCCTGATCAAGAAGGAGGTCCTGCAGGGGCCCGGTCCGGAGGCCACCGAGCGCCAGCACGCCCGCGGGAAGCTGACGGCGCGCGAACGCATCGACCTGCTGCTCGACGAGGGCTCCTTCACCGAGGTGGAGCCCCTGCGCAGGCATCGCGCGACCGGCTTCGGGATGCAGGCCAACCGCCCCTACACGGACGGTGTGGTCACGGGCTGGGGCACGGTCTTCGGCCGCACCGTGTTCGTCTACGCCCACGACTTCCGGATCTTCGGCGGTGCGCTGGGCGAGGCGCACGCCTCCAAGATCCACAAAGTGATGGACATGGCGCTCGCCGCGGGCGCGCCCCTGGTGTCGTTGAACGACGGTGCGGGCGCCCGCATCCAGGAGGGGGTCAGCGCGCTGGCGGGCTACGGCGGCATCTTCCGCCGCAACACCAAGGCCTCCGGCGTCATCCCGCAGATCTCGGTGATGCTCGGACCGTGCGCGGGCGGTGCGTCCTACAGCCCGGCGCTCACCGACTTCGTCTTCATGGTGCGCGGCATCTCGCAGATGTTCATCACGGGACCCGACGTGGTCCGCGCGGTGACCGGCGAGGAGATCACCCAGGACGGCCTGGGCGGTGCGGACGTGCACGCCACCACCTCCGGCGTGTCGCACTTCGTCTACCCCGACGTGCGCAGCTGCCTCGAGGACGTCCGCTACCTGCTCTCGCTGCTGCCCTCGAACAACCGCGAGCTGCCCCCCGCCGCCCCCTGCGACGACCCGGTCGACCGCAGCTGTGACGCGCTGCTGAAGCTGGTCCCGGACGACCCGAGCGCCGTCTACGACGTCCGCGCCGTCATCGAGGACATCGTGGACGACGGGGACTACTTCGAGGTGCACGCGGCCTGGGCGACCAACGTGGTGTGCGCGCTCGCGCGCCTGGGCGGCGAGGTGGTGGGCGTCGTGGCCAACCAGCCGTCGTCCTACGCCGGGGTGCTCGACATCGACGCGAGCGAGAAGGCCGCCCGCTTCGTGCAGTTCTGCGACGCCTTCAACATCCCCCTGGTGACCCTGATCGACGTACCGGGCTTCCTGCCGGGCGTGGCCCAGGAACACAACGGCATCATCCGCCACGGGGCCAAACTGCTGTACGCCTACTGCAACGCGACGGTCCCCCGCATCTCCCTGGTGCTGCGCAAGGCGTACGGCGGCGCCTACATCGTCATGGACTCCCTCTCCATCGGCGCCGACCTCGCGCTGGCCTGGCCGAGCAACGAGATCGCGGTGATGGGCGCCGAGGGGGCGGCGAACGTCATCTTCCGCCGTGAGATCAACGCGGCCCCCGACCCCGAGGAGATGCGGCAGCAGAAGATCAAGGAGTACAAGGCGGAGCTGATGCACCCCTACTACGCCGCTGAGCGGGGGCTGGTGGACGACGTGATCGACCCGCGTGACACACGGCGGATCATCATCAGGTCGCTGGCCATGCTGCGTGCCAAGCACGTCGACCTGCCGGGCCGCAAGCACGGCAACCCTCCGCAGTGAGCGCGGACGACGGGCACGGCCCGGCCGCCGGCGGCAGCGAGCCGGCCGACCGGTTCCCGGTCATCAAGGTGGTCAGGGGCCGGCCGGAACCGGCCGAGCTCGCCGCGCTGACCACGGTGCTGCTGGCCCGCGCCGCGGCCCTGGCCCGGCCGGAACCGGCACCGGCTCCGGCCACCGCGGGCTGGAGCCGGCCCGAACGCATACCCCACCACCGCGACCCGCGGGGCCGATGGGCTCCGGGACGAGGGCGCTGACCCGAAGCCGAGAGGAAGGGGACCACGATGGACACCGAACCCCCCGATCCGCCGGGCGACACCGGCTCGGCACCGCCCCTGCTGCTGGCCGGTGAGCAGGAGGACCCCACCGAGCCGCACATCATCCGCAGCATCGACTGACACACCCCGGGGGGACTGGCCGATGACAGTGCCGACACACGCGCACCCCGTGTCCGCCGGCGTACGCCGCGTCACGCTGCTCCACGCGGGCATTCCGCTCTCCGGACTGCTGGCCGAACCGCGACACGGCCGGCCGCGCGCGGCGGTGGTGTGCCTGCACGGCGGCGGGATGAGCGCCGCCTACTTCGACGGCCAGGCCCACCCGGATGTCTCCCTGCTCGCGCTCGGGGCCCGCCTGGGCTACAGCGTCCTCGCCCTGGACCGCCCCGGCTACGGGGCGTCGGCCGTCACGACGCCGCAGGGCCAGACCCTGGCCGAGCAGTCCGCGACCCTGAGCGCCGCGCTGCGGGGCTTCGCCGCCGACCACGACATCGGGGCCGGGATGTTCCTCCTGGCGCACTCCTACGGCGGCAAAGTGGCGCTCACCATGGCCGCCGACATGGCCGAGGGCGAACTGATCGGCCTCGACGTCTCCGGCTGTGGGAACCGGCACGCCGCGGAGGCGGCGCGCTACGCCGCCGCGCCCGGGGGCAGGGTCGGCCACCGGCTGAACTGGGGACCACTGCACCTCTACCCACCGGGCACGTTCCGTGCGAGTGCGTCCGTGGTCGCGCCCCTGCCGGAACGGGAGCGGCTCGAGTGGAGCAGCTGGCCGGAGCGGTACGGCCGGCTCGCCCCCCGCCTGCGGCTGCCCGTGCGGCTGACCTTCGCCGAGCACGAGGCCTGGTGGCGCCACGACGATGCGGCGATCACCGACCTGACGCGCTCGCTCGCCGTGCCGCACACCGTGGACCGCCTGCCGGGCGCGGGTCACAACATCAGTCTCGGCTGGTCGGCCCGCACGTACCACCTGCGGGCCCTGGCGTTCTTGGAGGAGTGCCTCGCCCGGCACGGGACGGGCTCCTTGCTGCCGTTGTAGGTCACTTCAACTGCGGCCGTCCGAAAGGGATTTGACGAGTCGATCTCCGACTGTCACGCTTCTTCGGACAGCACAGGTGTGTCTTCTTCCCCGTGCTGCCCCCGTCGGCCGCATCTCCGCCGCCGACGGTCCTTCCCGCTGGGCGCAGCCCTTCGCCGTCGGCCTCGGACCGTGCCGACGGCTGCGTGCCTCAGCCCCGTCCGAACGCCCTGCCGTGTGCGGTGCGCATTCATGCCCTATTCAGGAGGACTCACGTGGCCACTCGACGTACCGCACTCGGTGCCGGACTGGGCGTGGTCGGTGCGACGCTGGTGACCGGCGCCGCACTGACCCCGGTCGCCACCCGACAAGCTGCGGCCGCCGAGCCCGCGGGCGCCGTGGTGAAGGCGTCGGACGACGCCATGACCGTCTCCGACAGGTTCAGCGTCGCCATGCCCGTTCCGCCCGTGCTCCGGCCGGTCTCGACCGCGGGGGGATGGGACGTGTACGACGTCACCATGCGTCCCGCCGAGTGCGAGATCATCCCCGGCGTGCGCTCCAGCGTGCTCACGTACAACGGAAGCTTCCCCGGCCCCACGATCATGGCGCGGTCGGGGCGTCCCGTGATCGTCCGCCAGCGCAACGCGCTGACGATGCCCACCTCCGTCCACCTGCACGGGGCGTCCGTCGCCCAGGAGCACGACGGCGCCCCGATGGACACGATCGCCCCGGGGGCGAGCCGCACCTACTTCTACCCCAACCGGCAGCCGCACGCGTCGCTCTGGTACCACGACCACGCCCACCACATGGAGGCCGAGCACGTCTACCGCGGCCTGTCCGGCTCCTACCTGCTCACCGACTCCGTCGAGCAGGCGCTGCCCCTGCCCTCCGGGGCCTACGACGTCCCCATCGCCATGAGGGACGTGCACATCGACGGCGAGGGCAACCTCGCCTACACGATGGGCGACCCGGAGCGGACGACCATCCTCGCCAACGGGAAGGCGTACCCCTACTTCCGGGTGGCCGCCCGGAAGTACCGCTTCCGGCTGCTGAACTCGGCCAACATCAGGGCCTTCGACCTGCGTCTCTCGGACGGTTCGGAGATCGTCCGGATCGGCTCCGACGGCGGGCTGCTGCCGCGTCCGTACACCACCGACA
Source organism: Streptomyces sp. NPDC126497 (assembly GCF_040302425.1). Taxonomy (NCBI): domain Bacteria; kingdom Bacillati; phylum Actinomycetota; class Actinomycetes; order Kitasatosporales; family Streptomycetaceae; genus Streptomyces; species Streptomyces sp. NPDC126497. The sequence continues at coordinate 54,237 of NZ_JBEORT010000028.1, read as the reverse complement.
GGATCTTCCTGTCGGCCGGTGAGCGTGCCGACGTGGTGATCGACTTCTCCCGGTACCCCGTGGGCACCGGGATCGTCCTGGAGAACAGCGCGCCTCCGGGGGACCTGGCGAAGATCGGGCAGGTGCTCCGGTTCGAGGTCGACCGCACGGCGCGCGACGACAGCGAGATCCCGGCCGTCCTGCGCTCCCTGCCCCGGCTGCCCGAGCCCACCGGGGAGCGCACGATCAAGCTCACCATGCAGCCGCCGAACGCGTTCATCGACGACAAGGTGTACGACCCCGACCGGGTCGACGCCTTCGTGCGCCACGGCGCCAGCGAGGTGTGGACCGTCGTCAACGCCAATGAGGTGTTCCCGCACAACTTCCACATGCACCTGGTGCAGTTCCGGGTCCTGGAGCGCAACGGCCAGACCCCGCCCCCCTCCGACGCGGGTCTCAAGGACACGGTCAACCTGATGCCGGGGGAGACGGTCAAACTGCAGGCCACGTTCGACACGTACCGGGGTTCGTACGTCTACCACTGCCACATGCTCGACCACTCCGCCATGGGCATGATGGCCACCATGAAGATCGGTTAGGTGGTCCGCGGACCATCGGCGGACCGTGCGACACCCGAGGCCCGCGTCCTGACGGACGCGGGCCTTTTTTTCATGGAGGGGCGGGTGGAGGACCGTTCACCCCGTGGAGGGGCGGCCACCGGCCGTGCGACCCGGCGGGCGGGACGACGGGGCCCCGGCCGACGCCCCGGTCACTTGGCGTCCGCGTAGCACTCCACCACCGCCGTCGTGAACGGGAACCGCACCGGTGTCTGTCCGAAGGTCAGCCGGCCGGCCAGGTCCGCGGCCTCCCGGATCGCCGCCACCACCGTCTCCGCCTCCTCCTCGGGACAGTGCACGATCACCTCGTCGTGCTGGAAGAAGACCAGCTCGGCCGCCATGCCGCTCAGGGTCCGCCGCAGCGCGGCGAGCAGCAGCAGGGCCCAGTCGGCGGCGCTGCCCTGCACCACGAAGTTGCGGGCGAAGCGGCCGCGGGCGCGGGCGTCGGTCGAGGCGTGGCCCGGCACCCACGGGCGGGCGTCGGACTCCTGTTCCTCCTCCGCGACCGGGATGCCCGCCTCCTCCGCCGCGTCGTCCGTCGTACGGACGGCCGGCGGGCAGGTGCGGCCCAGCCAGGTCCGTACGAGCCGGCCCTCCTCGCCCGCGCGGGCGGCCTCGTCGACGTAGGCCACCGCCCGGGGGAAGCGGCGGCGGAGCGCGGCGAGGTTCTTCAGGCCGTCGCCGGAGGTCTGGCCGTAGACCGCGCCGAGGACGGCGAGTTTGGCCTGTGCGCGGTCGCCGGAGAAGGCGCGGTCGGACACCGACTGGTACAGGTCGCCCTCCCGGCCCGCGACCTCCATCAGACCGGGGTCGCGGGAGATGGCCGCCAGGACGCGCGGCTCCATCTGGTCGGCGTCGGCGACGACGAGCCGCCAGCCGGGGTCGGCGACGGCCGCGCGGCGGATCACCCTGGGGATCTGCAGGGCACCCCCGCCGTTGGTGACCCAGCGGCCGGTCACCGTCCCGCCGGCGAGGAACTCGGGCCGGAAGCGGCCGTCGCGCACCCAGTCCTGGAGCCAGGACCAGCCGTGGGCGACCCAGATCCGGTACAGCTTCTTGTACTCGACCAGGGGCGTGACGGCCGGGTGGTCGACGGACTCGATCTCCCAGCGGCGGGTCGAGGTGATCCTGACGCCGGCCTGCGCGAACGCCTTCACCACGTCGGCCGGCAGGTCGGGCCGGACCCGGCGGCCGAAGGCGGCGGACACCTCGTCGGCGAGCTCGGCGAGCCGGCGCGGCTCCCCGCCGCCCGCGTACCGCTCGCCCAGCAGGTCGCGCAGCACCGCGCGGTGCACGTCCGCCCGCCAGGGCAGTCCCGCGCGGTTCATCTCGGCGGCGACCAGCGTCCCCGCGGACTCGGCGGCCGTCAGCAGCCGCATCCGGTCCGGGTGCGCGGTCCGGTCGGTGCGCCGCTGCTGCTCGGCGTAGACCGCGAGGAGGTCCGTCAGCGGCAGCCGGACGCCCCGGGGCTCGAAGAGGGAGGGCTGGGCGCCCGGATCGGCCTGGCGCTGCGGCGGGTCGGGCGGTACGGGGCCGCCGCGCAGCCGGGCCAGCGCGGCCGCGGCCGAACGGGGTTCCCCGTGCCGCCCCTCGTGGCCGAGGAGGAGGGTCTCGGCGGCCTCGACGTCGTAGGCCCGCTCCACCCGCACCCCCGTGGCGAGCAGGCGCGGGTAGACCTCGGCGGTGGACCGCCACACCCACCGCGTGACCCCGGGACGGCTCCGTACGGCCTCGGCGGGGTCCGCCTCCCGCAGCACGGGACCGGCGGGCAGCCCGTCGGGGCCGAGGGGGGCGACGTCCACGCCACCGTCCTCGGCCGGAGCGAGCGCCCACCGGCCGGTCATGCCGCGAGTGTGGCAGGGGGGTCTGACAACGCCCCCGGTCAGCCCTCCCGGCCGGGCTCGTCCTCCGTCCGGGTCTCGACGTACTGCGCCAGCACCTCGGCGACGTACCGCTCGGTGGCGGACTTGGTGACGCCGAGGCCGTTGAGGAGGCCCTCGCCGTTCTCGTGCTCCAGCAGGGCGAGCAGGATGTGCTCGGTGCCGATGTAGTTGTGGCCGAGGCGGAGGGCCTCGCGGAAGGTGAGTTCCAGGACCTTCTTGGCCGCCGGTCCGTACGGCACCAGCTCGGGGGCGTCCTCGACGGCCGGCGGGAGCGCCGCGCGGGCGGCCGCGCGGACCGCCTCCACGGTGACGCCCTGCTCGGTGATCGCCTTGACCGCCAGGCCCTGCGGCTCGGCCAGCAGGCCGAGGACCAGGTGTTCCGGGAGACCCTCGGCGTTGTGCGCGGCCTGGGCCTCGCCGTGCGCGGCCATGACCGTGTTGCGGGCGCGGGGCGTGTAGCGGTCGAAGCCCTGGCTCGGGTCGAGGTCGTTGCCCTCCTTGGGCACGAAGCGCTTCTGGGCCGCCTGCCGGGTGACGCCCATGCTCTTGCCGATGTCCGTCCAGGAGGCGCCCGAACGCCGGGCCTGGTCCACGAAGTGGCCGATCAGGTGGTCGGCCACGTCGCCGAGGTGCTCACCGGCGAGCACCGCGTCCTGGAGCTGTTCCAGGGGCTCCTCGTGGACCTTCTTGATGGCCGCGATGAGGTCGTCGAGACGCACGGATGACTTGATGGTCGGGTTCGTCGTCATGTGTCAACCGTAAGTTGACAGTCGGAGGGTGTCAACTCGCAGTTGACACCTGTGGGTGAATTCCCGGGACGTGGCACGATCGGCCCGTGAGTACGTCCAGCACCGTCGACCGGGCCTTCCGGGCCGCCCTCTACGACACCGGCGACGCCGCCCTCGACGCCGGCGCGTCCCTGCTCGCCGCCGATCCGGCGGCCGACGCCGAACTCGACCGACGGGGCGAGGAGTTCGTGGCGACCGCCTGGCGGCGCGGCTGGCAGCCCGCCGACGTGGTGCGGATCGTCCGGCGCGAGCTGGACGACGTCCACGTACGGCTCGTCTCCGCGCTGATCCGCGCGCAGGCGCCGTGCGACGACCGGCCGCGCGGGCCCCGCTGGAAGGCGCAGCTCGACGGGCTGAGGACGGACGGCGCCCCGCGCGGTGACCGCTTCTCGCACGTCACGGCGGTCCTGGAGCTGTACCGCCTGCTGCTGCGCCTGCCCGTCCTCGAACCCCTCGACGAGACGGCCGCGCCGGGCCCGCGGGACCGGCGGCCGGAGTCCCGCGTGCTCGGCCGCGTCCGCGCGCTGCTGGCCAAGGCGGAGGCGACCGGGTTCCCGGAGGAGGCGGAGGCGCTCAGCGCCAAGGCGCAGGAGCTGATGGCGCGGCACAGTCTCGACGAGGCGCTGCTCGCCGCCCGGGAGCCCTCGGCGGAGGCGCCGGGAGCCTGCCGGATCGGGGTGGAGCCGCCGTACGAGCAGGCCAAGGCGGTGCTGCTGGACGCGGTCGCCGGCGCGAACCACTGCCGGGCCGTGTGGAACGAACCGCTCGGCTTCTCCACCGTGGTCGGCTTCGCCCCCGACCTGGAGGCGGTGGAACTCCTCTACACCTCACTGCTCGTGCAGGCCACCACGGCGATGGCCGGGGCGGAGGCCGCGCAGCGGGCGGGTGGACGCAAGCGGACCAAGACCTTCCGGCAGTCCTTCCTCGCCGCCTACGCGCACCGCGTGGGGACGCGGCTCGCGGCCGCCGCCGAGACCCGGGTGAGCGACGACCTGCTCCCGGTCCTCGCCTCCCGCGCGGTGGCGGTCACCGAGCGGACGGACCGCCTCTTCCCGGAGACGACGACCACCCGGCTGCGCGGGGTGAGCGACGCGGCGGGCTGGGAGGAGGGCGCCCGCGCGGCGGACGACGCACAGGTCGGGTCCCGGCCGCGCCTCCCCTGAGCGGTCAGTCCCCCGCCTGCTGGTAGGCGCTCACGGAGATCCTGTGACCGGCCGGGCCGCCGGCCGCGACCGGGCCGTACGTCCAGCGGAAGCTCCGGGCGCCGGAGAGCTCGACCCGCAGGTCCTCGGCGTCGAAGGCGCCGTCGCCGGCCGTGCCGCGTTCGTAGGTGAGGGTGAACGACGCGGAGTCGCCCTTGGCCAGGGTCAGCTTCTGGGCCGTGGCGCCCTCGGTCGGCGGCACCTCGACGGCGACGGAGTCACCGGCGCCGACCAGCCGCACCTCGGGGAAGCCGTCCAGGGTGCAGGTGGCGCTCCGGTTGGTGAAGCCGACGGGGACCTCGCCGGTGTCCCCGGCGGCCGGCGCGATGCTCGCGGGTCCGACCTCCATGCTCACCGTGTCGACCGAGCAGGTGGTGCTCTCCCGCTTCCCGTCGCCGCCCCCGTCCCCGCCCGCGCCGCCGCAGGCGGCCAGCAGGAGGAGCGCGGCGAGGGCGGCGGGGACGGCGGCCGGCGTGGTGCGCATGACGGGTCCTCTGGGTCCGTGGAGGTCTTCACCGGCCATCATCACGCACCCGCCGCCGGTCCGTCCCGGGGACACTCCTCAGGAGCCCGATCCCACCGCCGGCAGCCCCGTCGGGAGCGAGCCGCCCTCGGCCCTGGTGTACGTCTCGGTGCCGAGGGCGCCCTCCCAGGTGACCTTCAGGGAGTCCTCGCCGACGCGGTCGACCGTGCCGCTCGCCCGGTCCTCGGTGCCGTCGTCGCACTTCAGACGGATCGAGTGGGTCCGGGCCCGCTCCCGCGCGGTGCCGCTGCACACGGGACCGCCGGTGGCGAAGAGGGCGGCGTCCCCACCGTGGACCATCAGGGCCACGGCCTTGCCGTCGGCCGTGGTGAGCCAGCTGCCCTCCAGCGCGCCAGCCGGGGCCGTGCCCGCGGCGGAGCCCCCGGTGCCGCCACCGGAGTCCGCGCTCGCCGCGGCGGACGGGGTGGGGCCGGCCGCGGAGCCGTCCGGGTCGCCGGAGCCGTCCCCGCTGCACGCGGTCAGCGCGAGCGCGCCGGCCAGGCCCACGGCCGCGGCTGCGACCCGTGCGCGTCGGGAGCGCCGGGAGCGCGACCCGCGCGATGACGGCGATACGGGCTGGTACGTCACCGGAACCTCCGAAGTCACTGCGGGCCCCCGCTGCGGCCGGCCCCGTCGGCCGGCCGGCCGCCGCCAGCTAACAGGACCCGCCCGGCGCCCCACCAGCCCCCGTGACGCACCTCGCACCGTGGGGGTGAGGCGCGCGACGGACCGGCGCGGGCCGGCGTGGGGGCCGCGGGGGGGCGCACGAGGGAACACAACGGCCTCCGCGTGCGTCTCTCAGGGGGCGGGGTCCGGGTGAAGCGTCCTCCGGAGCGGGGGACGTGGGGCCGGCAGGGCTGTGATGAGGGGAACACCCCGCGTGCACGTGCATCTGCTCATGCATTTGCACTTGAACAAAGCTATGATCCCGGTCAGTTGACCACTGCATCAATGGCCACACCAGCCAGTGCACCAGCGGGGAGCGACCTGTGGACCACGACGTGTACGACGGTGACGTGTACGACGGTGCCGACGCGTCCGGCGTGTACAACGGCATGGCGGCCACCAGGCTGGACGGTGTGGCCTGGCAGAAGAGCCGGCACAGCAACTCGCAGGGTTCCTGCGTGGAGTTCGCCCGGCTGCCCGGTGGCGAGGTGGCCGTGCGCAACTCCCGCTTCCCCGACGGCCCCGCGCTCGTCTACACCCGCGCGGAGATCGAGGCCATGCTGCTGGGCGTGAAGGACGGCGAGTTCGACCACCTGGTCGTCGGCTGACCGGCACTCCGGTCCGGGGACGCGTCCCCGGGCGCCCGGGAGGAGCCGTGCCTCCGGGGGACCGGAGCACCCGGGGCGGCGTCGACGCGCGTAGAACCGCGGCGCCGGGAAACGCCGCGGTCCGTCATGTGCCGGGACGGGAGCGGCCTGCGGGACACGCCAGCCGGAACAGGGCCCAGACCACCTTGCCGCCGAGCGCGCCGGCCACCGGGTGCCAGCCCCAGCCGTCGCTGAAGGAGTCGACCAGGAACAGCCCCCGCCCCGACTCGGCCGAGAAGTCGTCCGACGCGCGGGTGACGGGGCCGTCGTCACTGGGGTCGCGCACCGCGCACACCAGCCGCTCGGACCACCGCATCAGGTGCAGCCGCACCGGCGGGTCCGGCGCCGTCGGCCGCGGGGCGCCGGCCGGCAGCGCGTGCCGCAGGGCGTTGGTGACCAGCTCGGAGACGACCAGGCACACGTCGTCGAAACGGTCGTCCAGGTCCCACTGGCCGAGTGTCCCGCGGGTGAACCGCCGGGCCTCGCGGACCGCTTCGTAGCAGGCGGGGAGGGCGCAGGAGGCGGCGTCGGAGGCGGCCGCGAGGTTCAGCGGCGGAAGGCCCTGCCGTAACGGCTCGAGCATGGTCGATCCATTCGTCCCCATGCGAGGCACTCCCGGGAATTCGCGGTCGTAGCGAGGCGGCGGTGGTGCGGGGACCATGGTTTCGGATGCGTACAGCAGATGCAAGGGCAGATGCACGTGCAGCTGACCGAAATCAGCCCTCCCGTGGAGGTTTGTTGGTCAATTTTTCCGTCATCCTTCTGTTCCCTTCCGGCTGGTCCCTTGCCTCCTCCTTGTTCCTTCCTTCCCGCTCCGTGCCCGTTCCGTGCTCCTTCCCGACCGGGCCCCCGGCCGGATCCCGTTTCCGTAACCGGGTGAGTACTGCTCGAAGTGTTTTAGTGGCAGACTGCGGGCCCTGAGGACGTTGGGGAGGCTGGCGAACGTGAGCGCGGGAGAGCCGGGATCGGTGGTGCGGCGCATGCTGCTCGGATCACAACTGCGGCGACTGCGTGAGGCGCGGGGGATCACGCGCGAGGCGGCGGGTTATTCGATCCGCGCCTCCGAGTCGAAGATCAGCCGGATGGAGCTGGGCCGGGTGAGCTTCAAGACCAGGGACGTCGAGGACCTGTTGACGCTGTACGGCATCACGGACGAGCAGGAGCGCGCGTCGCTGGTCTCCCTCGCCAAGGAGGCCAACGTGGCGGGCTGGTGGCACAGTTACTCGGACGTGTTGCCGAGCTGGTTCCCCACGTACGTGGGCCTGGAGGGCGCCGCCTCGCTGATCCGGGTCTACGAGGTGCAGTTCGTGCACGGCCTGCTGCAGACCGAGGAGTACGCCCGCGCGGTGGTGCGGCGCGGCATGAAGGGGGCGAGCGAGGAGGACGTCGAGCGCCGGGTGACGCTGCGCCTGGAGCGGCAGAAGTACCTGGTCTCGGAGAACGCCCCCGAGTTCCACGTCGTCCTCGACGAGGCCGCCCTGCGCCGGCCGTACGGCGACCGCGCGGTGATGCGCGGCCAGCTCCAGCACCTCATCGACGTCTCCGAGCGGCCCAACGTCCGGCTGCAGGTGGTGCCGTTCAGCCTCGGCGGACACTCCGGCGAGTCGGGCGCGTTCACCATCCTCAGTTTCCCCGAGTCCGACCTGTCGGACGTCGTGTACCTGGAGCAGCTCACCAGCGCGCTGTACCTCGACAAGGCCGAGGACGTGGCCCAGTACGAGAAGGCGCTCAAGGAGCTCCAGCACGACAGCCCGGGCCCCGCGGAGAGCCGGGACCTCCTGCGGGGGCTGCTGCACATGTCCTGAGGAACCCTCAACTCGCATGAAACACAAGTACGATGACGCGTGATCAGACCGTGCGGTCGATCAGTGCTCCGCTGATGCGGCGAGGGATTGAGGGATCACATGCCGTCGTACTTCACCGACCTGGCTCAGCAGTACATCGACGGTGAGTGGCGCCCGGGCACCGGCTCCTGGGACATCATCGACTTCAACCCGTACGACGACGAGAAGCTCGCGTCGATCACCATCGCCACGGTCGACGAGGTCGATCAGGCGTACCGGGCGGCCGCCCGTGCGCAGAAGCAGTGGGCGGCGACCAACCCGTACGCCCGCCGCGCGGTGTTCGAGAAGGCGCTCGCGCTGGTCGAGGAGCGCGAGGAGGAGATCACCGAGGCGATCGTCGCCGAGCTCGGCGGCACGCGCCTGAAGGCCGCCTTCGAGCTGCACCTCGCCAAGGAGTTCCTGCGCGAGTCGGTCCACCTGGCGCTGCGCCCCGAGGGCCGGATCCTCCCCTCCCCGGTGGACGGCAAGGAGAACCGCGTCTACCGCGTGCCCGTCGGCGTCGTGGGCGTGATCAGCCCCTTCAACTTCCCCTTCCTGCTCTCCCTCAAGTCGGTCGCCCCCGCGCTCGCGCTCGGCAACGGCGTGGTGCTCAAGCCGCACCAGAACACCCCGGTCGTCGGCGGCTCCCTGATCGCCAGGATCTTCGAGGACGCGGGCCTGCCCGGTGGTCTGCTCAACGTCGTCGTCACCGACATCGCGGAGATAGGCGACGCCTTCCTGGAGCACCCGATACCGAAGGTCATCTCCTTCACCGGCTCGGACGCGGTCGGCCGCCACGTGGCCACCGTCTGCGCCTCCCTCTTCAAGCGCTCGATCCTCGAACTCGGCGGCAACAGCGCCCTGGTGGTCCTCGACGACGCCGACCTCGACTACGCCGTGGACGCGGCGGTCTTCAGCCGGTACGTCCACCAGGGACAGGTCTGCATGGCCGCCAACCGCGTCCTGGTCGACCGGTCGGTCGCCGACGCGTTCACCGAGAAGTTCGTCGCCAAGGTCAGGTCCCTCAAGGCCGGCGACCCGCGCGACCCGGAGACGGTCATCGGCCCGGTGATCAATTCCCGTCAGGCGGACGCCCTGTCCGGCGTGGTCGAGCAGGCCCTCGCCGAGGGCGCCACCGCCCTGGTCCGGGGCGGGCGCAGGAACAACCTGGTCGAGCCGTCCGTCCTCACCGGCCTGCCCGCGGACTCGGCCCTGCTGAGGCAGGAGGTCTTCGGACCGGTCGCCTTCCTCGTCCCGTTCGACGGTGAGGAGGAGGCCGTGCGCATCGTCAACGACACCCCGTACGGCCTGAGCGGCGCCGTGCACACCGGTGACGTCGAGCGCGGCGTGAACTTCGCCAAGCGGATCGACACCGGCATGTTCCACGTGAACGACGGCACCGTGCACGACGAGCCGATCGTCCCCTTCGGCGGCGAGAAGCACTCGGGCGTCGGCCGCCTCAACGGCGACACCATGCTGGACGCCTTCACCACGACCAAGTGGATCTCGGTGCAGCACGGCCGGAGCGGCTTCCCGTTCTGAGCGGACGGGGCGGCCGCCCGGGGCCGGCCCCGGGCGGCCTACGCTGGGCCCATGTCAGTGATCCGTCTCCTGGTGCTCGGCGCGGTGCGCCAGCACGGGCGGGCCCACGGGTACCAGGTGCGCAACGACCTGGAGTACTGGGGCGCGCACGAGTGGTCCAACGCCAAGCCCGGCTCGATCTACCACGCGCTGAAGCAGATGGCGAAGGAGGGGCTGCTGCACGCGCACGAGGTCGCCCCGTCCACGGCCGGCGGCCCGCCGCGCACGGAGTACGAGCTCACCGAGCGGGGCGCCGAGGAGCTCCTCCGGTTGCTGCGCCGGGCCCTGACCTCCTACGACCAGAAGCCGGACGTGCTCTCGGCGGGGCTCGGTCTCATGGTCGACCTCGAGCGTGCGGAGGTCCTCGAGCTGCTGGAACAGCGGATGCGTGCGATCGAGGAGTGGCGCCGGTCCGTCACCGAGTACTACACGCCCGAGGACGGTCCCGGGCAACTGGGCCACATCGGGGAGATCATGAACTTCTGGATCCACTCCGCCGACACCGGCGCCGAGTGGACCCGTGCCCTCATCGAGCGCGTCCGGGGCGGCGCCTACACCTTCGCGGGTGAGGGCGAGCCGTTCGTCGGCGTCCTGGCCGAGGGCGAGGAGAACCCGTACGGGACGGGGGAGCGCCATCCCGGGGACGACCGTTAATCAAGTTTGACCAGTGCGTGGCGGGGCATTACGCTCGGGCGGGTAGTCAAGTTTGACTAGCGAGGGAGGTCCAGTGGCCGACGCGGCGATCATCGTCGAGGGCGCGCGCAAGACGTACGGCGGAGGCGGAAGCGGCGGGAAGGACGGCGGACCCGCACTGGACGGGCTCGACCTGACGGTCGCGCGCGGCACGGTGCACGGGGTGCTCGGCCCGAACGGCGCGGGCAAGACCACCCTGGTGAGGATCCTGGCCACCCTGCTGCGGCCCGACGCGGGCCGGATCGAGGTGGCGGGACACGACGTCGTGCGCGAGGCGTACGCCGTACGGCTGCGCATCGGCCTGCTCGGCCAGCACGCGGCGCTCGACGAGGAACTCGGCGGCCGGCAGAACCTGGAGCTGTTCGGCCGGCTGCACCACCTGGGCGCGCGACGCGCACGCACGCGTGCCGACGAACTCCTGGAGCGCTTCGAGCTCTCCGGCACCGGAGGCAAGGCGGTCAAGCAGTACAGCGGCGGCATGCGCCGCCGTCTGGACCTCGCCGCCTCCCTGATCACCGAACCGGAGGTGCTCTTCCTGGACGAACCGACCACGGGCCTCGACCCGCGCGGCCGCGCGGAGGTGTGGGACTCGGTCCGCTCCCTGGTCGGCGGCGGTACGACGGTCCTGCTCACCACCCAGTACCTGGAGGAGGCCGACCAGCTCGCCGACCGCATCTGTCTGGTGGACGCCGGCCGGGTCGTCGCCGACGGCACGGCGGACGAGCTCAAGGCGGCCGTCGGCGGCGACCGCATCGACGTCGTGCTGCGCGACGCCGGGCAGCTGGGCGCCGCCGTCGCCCTGCTGCCCGTACCGGAGGACACGGTCACCGTCGACACCGACCGGCGGCTGCTGAGCGCCCCGGTCACCGACCGCATGACGGCCCTGGCCGGGGTCGTCCGCGCGCTGGAGGAGGCCGGCGTCGAGGCCGAGGACATCGCCCTGCGCAGGCCCACCCTCGACGAGGTGTTCCTGCGGCTGACCGGGCACGACCGAGCGAAGGAGGCCGCATGACCACCGCGGCGTACGCCCTGACCGACTCCTGGACCATGACCCGTCGCGAACTCGCCCGCTGGGGGCGGCAGCCGGTCGCGGTGGTGGTGAACCTGGTCTTCCCGGTGATGCTGCTGCTGATGTTCGGCTACCTGGTCGGCGGCGGCCGGGGCGTGAGCGGCGCGTACCTCGACTTCCTGGTGCCCGGCATGCTCGCGCTCACCATGGCCTTCGGCCTGGAGGGCACGATGGTCGCCGTCACCCAGGATCTGGACAAGGGCGTCATCGACCGCTTCCGCTCCATGCCGATGGCGAACGGCGCGGTCCTCGTCGGCCGTTCCGCCGCCGACATGCTCCAGTCGGCGCTCGGCCTGGCGGTGCTGCTCGCCGTCGCCGCCGCGCTCGGCTGGCGCGCCCACGGCGGCCCGGCCGGGTTCCTGGGCGCGGTGGGGCTGCTCCTGCTGTTCCGGTTCGCGATGCTGTGGATCGGCATCCACCTGGCGCTGGTGGCGGGCAGGCCGGAGCTGGTGCAGGCCGTGCAGATCCTGGTCTGGCCGGTCGGCTTCCTGTCCAACGCCTTCGCCGCCCCCCAGTCCATGCCCGACTGGCTGGGCACGGCCGTCCAGTGGAACCCCCTGTCCCACACCGCCACGGCCGTACGCGACCTGCTCGGCGCTCCCGGCGGCGAACCGGGCCACGTGGGGGCCGCCGTCCTGTGGCCCCTGGCACTGCTCGCGGTCTTCTTCCCGCTGGCGGTGCGCCGGTTCGCGCGGCTCAGCCGCTAGGGCCCGGCCGGCGGGCCGTGCCGGGGACGCGGGGCCCGGCACGCACGTCCGCGGCGTTGTCGTCGGTCGCCGGCTCCCCCGCGCCCGGCCGGACGCACCGGGTCCCGCCCACCCGGGCCATGAGGCACCGTCGGCTTCCCCCGACCCGATCCGCCGGACAGGCCCCGGGGCGTCAGTGGTGGAAGCCGGTGGCCGCGTCCCTGTCCCGGGTGAGGGGGCGCGGCTGCCGGCGCAGCTCCGGCAGCAGCCGGGTCAGGTCCTCGGCGAACAGGTCGGCGAGGTCCTCGGAGAAGCCGTTGCGGCACACCACCCGCAGTACCGACAGGTCCTCGCGGTTCGCCGGGAAGGTGTACGCGGGCACCAGCCAGCCCCGCTCGCGCATCCGCCGGGACACGTCGAAGACGTCGTACGCCGTCACGTCGCCGGCGGTCGTGAACGCGAACACCGGGAGCTGGTCGCCCCGGGTCAGCAGCCGGAAGTCGCCGAGCGCCCCGATCCGCGCGGACAGCCCCGTGGCCACGTCCCGCGCGGCCTGCTGCACCGCGCGGTAGCCGCCCCGGCCCAGCCGCAGGAACGTGTAGTACTGCGCCACCACCTGGGCGCCCGGCCGGGAGAAGTTCAGCGCGAAGGTCGGCATGTCGCCGCCCAGGTAGTTCACCCGGAAGACCAGCTCCTCGGGCAGCGCCTCCGCGTCCCGCCACAGCGCCCAGCCGACCCCCGGGTACACCAGCCCGTACTTGTGCCCCGAGGTGTTGATCGAGGCCACCCGCGGCAGCCGGAAGTCCCACACCAGGTCCTCGTCGAGGAAGGGCGCGACCATCGCACCGGACGCCCCGTCGACGTGCACGGGGACGTCGAGCCCGGTGCGCTCCTGGAGCGCGTCCAGCGCGGCGCACAGGTCGGCGATCGGCTCGTACGACCCGTCGAAGGTGGAGCCGAGGACGCCGACGACCCCGATGGTGTTCTCGTCGCACAGCCCGGCCGCGGCCTCCGGGTCCAGGTGGAAACGCTCGCCCTCCATGGGCACCTGGCGGGCCTCCACCTCCCAGAACGTGCAGAACTTCTCCCAGCAGACCTGGACGTTGACGCCCATGACGAGGTTCGGCCGGGCGTCCGGCGCGGGAGCGCGTCCGCTCCAGCGCCGCTTCAGCGCCATCCCGGCGAGCATGCACGCCTCACTCGACCCGGTCGTCGAACAGCCCACGGCCTCCGACGGGTCGGGCGCGTGCCACAGGTCGGCGAGCATCGCCACACAGCGCCGCTCCAGTTCGGCGGTGCGCGGGTACTCGTCCTTGTCGATCATGTTCTTGTCCCGGCACTCCGCCATCAGGGCCCCGGCCTCCGGCTCCATCCAGGTGGTGACGAAGGTGGCCAGGTTGAGCCGCGCGTTGCCGTCCAGCATCAGCTCGTCGTGCACGAGCCGGTACGCCGTCGAGGGCGCCATGGGGGCGTCGGGCAGCCGGTGCCTGGGCGGCGCCTCGGTCATGCCCCCGACCGGATCGGCCGGTCCCAGGAACGGGTTGACGTACACGGGGTGCTCGTCGCGCTGCGAGCCGGTGTGGAGCGGCACGGGTGACTCCTGATCTCGGGAACGACGGAGGAGGGGCGGGCGGGGAGGGGCGGGGGAGGGTCATCGCACGGCCGTCCCGTCGGCCCGGAGCTGCATGTGCGGGCGGCCGGTGACCAGCAGCCAGGCGGGCAGGGAGGCGACGCACAGCAGGGCGATCACCGACGGCGAGGCGACCAGGACGGCGGCGACGAACAGGCTCACCCAGCCCTGCCGGGTGACGGCCAGCAGGACGCCGAGCACTCCGGCCGACACGCCGACCGCCGGATGCACCCCCGGCACCAGCGCGTGCGCGCACAGTCCGAGCGCCGTGCCGACGAACACGGCCGGGAAGATCCGCCCGCCCCGGAAGCCGCAGGACGCGGCGACCAGCAGCGCGGCCAGCTTCACCACCGTCATCGTGGCGAACCCGCCCGCCGACCAGCCGCCGGGATCGCGCGCCAGCACCGCGATCTCGTCGAGCCCCTTGAACAGGGTCAGGTGCCCGCCCAGGGCCGCCAGGGCGCCCAGCACCACCCCGCCGGCCGGAAGCATCAGCATCGGGTGCCGCAACCGCGCGAACGCCCCGTGCACGAACGGGAAGGCGTACACGGCGCACAGGCCGAGCAGCGCGCCCGCCGGGGCCACCACGAGGGACGCCAGCAGGTCGCCCCAGCCGGGCCGTCCGAACGGCGGCAGGTGGAGGTCGAAACCCGGCCGCGACACCAGCGTGACGGTGAGCGCACCGGCCCCGGCGGCGGCCAGCGGCGCGAAGAGGCTGTCCCACAGCTGCCCCTTGACCCGCCGCCCGGCCAGCGCCTCGGAGATGACCAGTGCGGCCGCGACCGGCGTACCGAACAGCGCGCCGATCGTCCCGGCCTCCGCCAGCGCCGCCCAGTCGCGTTCCCAGGTCCGCGGGAAGACCCTGAGACCCGCCCAGACCGCCAGCGAGACGTTCACCGCGATGATCGGGTTCTCGGGACCCAGGCTGGGTCCGCCGGCCAGCACGAACGCGGTCGCCAGCAGCAGCCCCGGCAGCACCGCGGGCGGCAGCACGGGTGCGTCGAGACCGGTGGTCGCCGGATCGGGGCCCGCGTGGCCGGGTGCCTTCCACACCACCAGCCCGACGGCGATCCCGGTGGCGACGAGCACCACGAACATCCACGGCACGGAGTACCCGCCGATGCCGAGGGCGTCCGGTACGTCCTGCCAGAGCACGTCCTGCAGCTCCTCGGCCGCCGTGCTCACCCCCACCAGGACCAGGCTCGTCACCACCCCCACGAGCAGGGCGGGGACGATGGTCGGCACCAGGGCGCGTGCCGGGGCGGCGGGAGGTGCCTGCTGTGCGCTGTCCTGGGCCACGCGCACACGATAAACGGGCAAGTCGGGCAAATCGATTACCGGCTTGCACCTCACGTGGCGTGAGGACCCAGGCTGGGGCGCACACCCGGAAAGGAGCGGAAGTGAGCTACTCCGTGGGACAGGTCGCCGGGTTCGCCGGCGTCACCGTGCGCACCCTGCACCACTACGACGCGATCGGCCTGCTCGTCCCGAGCGAGCGCAGCCACGCGGGGCACCGGCGCTACGGCGACGCCGACCTCGACCGGCTGCAGCAGATCCTGTTCTACCGCGCGCTCGGCTTCCCGCTCGACGAGGTCGCCGTCCTGCTCGACGACCCGGACGCGGACCCCCGCGCGCACCTGCGCCGGCAGCACGAACTGCTGACCGCCCGGATCGAGAAGCTGAGGAAGATGGCGGCGGCCGTGGAACACGCCATGGAGGCACGCACGATGGGAATCAACCTCACGCCCGAGGAGAAGTTCGAGGTGTTCGGGGGCGACCCGGACCAGTACGAGGACGAGGTGCGCGAACGCTGGGGCGACACCGACGCCTATCGGCAGTCGAAGGAGCGGACCGCGTCCTACACCAAGGAGGACTGGAAGCGCGCCACCGAGGAGTTCGACGCCCTCCACCGGCGCATGGCCGACCTGATGGACGCCGGGTCCGCGGCCGACTCCGCGGAGGCCATGGACGTCGCGGAGGAACACCGGCGGTTCATCACGGGCGCGTACTACGACTGCGGGTACGAGATGCACACCTGCCTGGGCGAGATGTACGTCTCCGACCCGCGCTTCACCGCGATGTACGAGAACGTCCGCACCGGTCTGGCCGTCTACCTGCGCGACGCGATCCTCGCCAACGCCGCGCGGCACACCTCCTGAGCGTCGTGGCCCGGCTCACACCCGGGCCACGACCTGCGGATCCCTCCCGGGCCACGGCTTCCGGCTTTCTCCGGGACGGGTCACAGGGCATGCTGGGTACCCCCCGCGGAACCCGGGCCCCGACGGCTGCGTTCATAATTTGGGCAGCCAGCCCCCGCCCCGACCCCCAGCTGCAGGAGCCACATCCCCGTGACCACGCTTGCGCTCGGCCCTGAGTGGCTGAGCCCGGACTACCTGATCGAGACCTTCAGCCTCCCCGGCATCCTGTTGATCGTCTTCGCGGAGTCCGGACTCTTCGCGTTCCTGCCCGGTGACTCCCTGCTGTTCACGGCGGGTCTCTTCGTGGCCGAGGGCACCTACATCAGCCAGCCGCTGTGGCTGGTGTGCACGCTGATCGTGCTGGCCGCCGTCATCGGCGACCAGGTCGGATACATGATCGGCAAGTTCTTCGGGCCCAGGCTGTTCAGCCGGCCGAACTCCAAGCTCTTCAAACAGGAGAACCTGGAGAAGGCCCACGAGTTCATGGAGAAGTACGGTCCCAAGGCGATCGTGCTGGCCCGCTTCGTCCCGATCGTGCGCACCTTCGCCCCCATCGTGGCCGGCGCCGGCCGGATGAAGTACCGCACCTTCCTCACCTACAACGTCATCGGCGGTGTCGCCTGGGGCACCGGCGTCACCCTCGCGGGCTACTGGCTCGGGCAGATCGAGTTCATCAAGACCAACGTCGAGGCGATCCTCATCCTGATCGTCTTCGTCTCCGTGGTGCCGATCCTCATCGAGTACCTGCGCGAGCGCGGGAAGAAGAAGCGCGCCGCCGCCGAGATCCCGGCCGCCGCCCCGCAGCAGCCGCAGTACCCCCAGCAGCCCCAGCAGCCCCAGCACATGGTCATGGACGACGCCACGACCCAGCTGCGCCGCATCACCCCGGCCGCACCCCAGCAGCCCCGGCGGCAGCACTACGGCGACCAGGGCCACCCCCAGCAGCCGTACGGCAACCAGGGGTACCCGCAGCAGCAGCCCCAGCAGCCGTACGGCGACGAGCACTACAACCAGCAGCAGCCCTACAACCGCGGCTACTGAAGCGCACCGCGGGGGCGCGGGGCCGCGTCGACGTGCGGCTCCGCCGCGCGGGCGCGACAAGCTGCCGCCGGCCCGCGGCCGCCACCGCACCCGAGGCTCCGAGCCGGACGGCACCGGGACCCGGACGGCGCCCGCGCCCGGACCTCCGCGCTAGGGCCTCTCGTTTGGATCATGTCGGCGTCGCGGGGCTTGGCACGCGCATCTGCCGCGTTGTCATCAGTTGCCAACGCTCCGCGTTGGCGCCCTCCTCCGCCTTGCATCTGCACGCACCAAGCCCCGCTCGGGTCGGCCACGACGCACCGTCGGTCGCGGCCGACCTGATCCAAACGAGAGGCCCTAGAAGCCCCGCGTCCGCTTGGCCGCCCGCCGCTTCTCCGCGGACCCGATCCGCAGGAAGATCCGCGAGATCTCCGACCCGAGGTTCACCCCGATCGCGATGGCCATGGCCAGGGCCACGGCCTTCGTGAGGGACGTCAGCCCCGAGTCGACCTCGTTCTGGGCGATGCCCAGCAGACCGAAGTACGTGGCGGAACCGGGCAGCAGCGGTCCGATCGCCGCCGTGGTGTACGGCAGCGCGGACGCGAACCGGTACCGGGCCAGCAGTTGCCCGAACAGACCCACGAGGCCCGCCGCCGCGGTCGTGGAGACCACCGGCGAGATGCCGCCCGTGTAGTGCATCGCGCCGTACACCGCCCAGGCGACCCCGCCGTTCAGGGTCGCCATCAGCACGGTCGAGCGTTCCTGCTGGAGCAGCACCGCGAAGGCCAGGGACAGCAGCATCGACGCGGCGATCTGCCACAGCGGGTCGTCGGAGACGCCGAGCGCCGCGTCCGGGTTCAGCCGGGCGCCCAGCTGCACGCCGAAGTACAGCACCGTCAGCACCCCGGCCACGATGCCGACGAAGAAGTACAGGACCTCCAGCAGGCGCGCGGACGCCGTGATGTAGAAGCCGGTCAGGCCGTCCTGCACGCCGGCCACCAGCGCCCGTCCGGGCAGCAGGGCGAACAGCCCGCCGGTGATCACCGCGGACGCCTTCACGTCCACGTGCGCCAGCGTCAGCGCCACCCCGATCGCGGCCGGCGGCATCGCGGCCACCGTGAACTGGTAGAACTCCGGCAGCCCGCGCCCCGCGCACAGCCAGGCCAGCCGGTCGCCGAGCATCGCGCCGATCGCGGCCGCCACGAACACCGGGAGGCCACCGCCGACGAGCACCGAGGCCGCGCCCGCCAGCAGTCCGCTCGCCGCGGTCAGCGCCCAGCCGGGGTACGGGTGCCGGTTGCGGCGGATCTCCGCGAGCCGCCGGTAGGCCTCCTCCAGGGAGACGTGCGTCTCGTCGTCGCTGAGGTCGTCCACCAGCTGGTAGACGGCCGCCAGCCGGGTGTAGTCGGGGCTGCGGCGCCGCACCGTGCGCGACGCGGTCACCGGGTCGTCGACCAGGGAGGGCTGGTGGGAGATCGACAACAGGGTGAAGGTGACGTTGGGCTCGCAGCGGTCCAGGCCGTAGGAGCGGCACACGGCGAACATCGCCGCCTCCACGTCCTCGGCGCCCTCGCCGCCCGCCAGCAGCAGCTCGCCGATGCGCAGGGTCAGGTCGAGCACGCGTGGCACGGCGGGACCGGCCTCGTCGTGCCGCTGCACCGGTTCCGGGGCCGGCCGCTCGGTCACCGGCATGCGCAGCATGGTGCGCATCCGGTCCTGCCACGGCACGTCCTTGGCCAGGCTGACCAGCGGGATCCCGCTCGCCGGGGTGAACGCCGCGGTCTGCTTCGCGCTGTAGGTGCTCGGCGTGCTGAACGCCGACCCCTCCGTCCCGTCCGGGGGCTGCGGGGCCACGTCCAGCCCCGCCGGGAGGGCGAACTCGGAGGTCGTCTCGGACTCCGTACCGGTCCTCGGGACGGCCAGCCCCTCGGGGACGGCGAACTCGGACGTCGTCGACGACTCCGGCTCGGCCGGCGCCGCGACACCGGCGGGAGGCGCGAACACGCTCCTCGCCTCGTCCGGCTGCGGCTTGCGGCCCTCCGCGTCCGTCACCTGCTCCGCTCTCCCTTTACGACACCGTCCATGGGACCGTCCGTAAACCTGCCCCGTACAGCCTCAGTATGCGCACGCACGACAGAACGGGCCGCACGCGCGCGTGCGGCCCGTTCTGCGTCGCGCAGCGGGAGGACTCAGTGGCCGCCCGTCTCCTTGAAACGCTTGTAGGACCGCTCGATCTCCGCCTCGGCGTCCACCCGGCCCACCCAGTTGGCGCCCTCGACCGACTTGCCCGGCTCCAGGTCCTTGTAGACCTCGAAGAAGTGCTGGATCTCCAGGCGGTCGAACTCGGACACGTGGTGGATGTCGCGCAGGTGCTCCACGCGCGGGTCCGTCGACGGGACGCAGAGCAGCTTGTCGTCGCCGCCGGCCTCGTCCGTCATGCGGAACATGCCGATCGCGCGGCAGCGGATGAGGCAGCCCGGGAAGGTCGGCTCGTCCAGGATGACCAGCGCGTCCAGCGGGTCGCCGTCCTCGCCGAGGGTGTTCTCGACGAAGCCGTAGTCGGTCGGGTAGGCGGTCGAGGTGAAGAGGCGGCGGTCCAGGCGGATACGACCGGTCTCGTGGTCCACCTCGTACTTGTTCCGCGAACCCTTCGGGATCTCGATCGTGACGTCGAACTCCACCGGACGCTCCTCCATGATCAGCACATAGTTCTGGTGGTTAAGTGTCCCTCACGCAGGTGGGTGATCGCGAAAGGGGCTGGTGGTCGTGCCAGAGCTGAGGCCTTGGCGGGCCGCGGGACCGCACGTCGTGCGGATCGCGGACGCCGTACGGCCGCGTCTCGCGCGGGCCGCGGGGACCGTACGGCCGCGTCTGGCGCGCCTCGCCGCGGCCGCCGGGCCACGGTTCGCGCGGCCGGACCGGCCGGGGGCACCGCGGGTCCCACGGGGCGCGCGGCCGAAGACCCGGCGGTTCGCCGCGACCGCCGCCACCGCCGGTCTGGCGCTGGCCGCGGGTGTGGTGACCGCCGCAGGTCCCTGGGACTCCTCGGGTCAGCGTACGGCCGAGCGGGACCGGGCCGTGGCCCTGCAGGCCGCGCGTGGCGCAGATCACGGCGGCGCCCCCGCCCGCGCCGGCACGCCGCCCCGCGGGCCCCGGGGCGTCCCGCCGGCCGCCTCCGTGCTCACCGGCCTCGGCTCCACCGCCGCCACCGTGAAGTCGGCGCCCGGCGGCAAGGCCCTCGGCACCGTCCTCGACCCGCTGCTGAAGAACCCGGCGCTCGGCCGCCTCTCCGCCGCCGTGGTCGACGTGGCCACCGGCGAACGGCTCTACGGCGCCGGCTCCGGGGACGCGCTCGTCCCCGCCTCGACCACCAAGATCGCCACCGCCGTCGCCGCGCTCTCCGCGATGGGCGCCGACCACCGCCTCACCACCCGCACGGTGTACGAACCCGACACCGGGGAGGTCGTCCTGGTGGGCGGCGGCGACCCCACGCTCACCGCCCGCGAGGAGGCCGGGGGGTCCGCGAGCCTGCGCGACCTCGCGGAGCGGACCGCCGCCGCGCTGGCCGGACGGGGGGTGCGGGAGGTGACGCTGTCGTACGACACGACCCTCTACGAGGGCACCACGACCCACCCGATCGGGGTCAACCCGAACATCGCCGCCGTCACCCCGCTGATGGTCGACGAGGCCCGCACCGACGGCTCCACCAGCGGACCGGCCCCGCGGGCCGCGGACCCGGCGGCCGCCGCCGCGCGGACCTTCGGCGACCTGCTGGGGAAGCACGGCGTGAAGGTCACGCCCCCCGGCCCCTCGAAGGCCACCGCCCGCGCCGCCACCCTCGCCGCGGTCTCCTCGCCCCCGCTGTCCGCGCTCGTCGAGCGGATGCTGACCGACAGCGACAACGACCTCGCCGAGGCCCTCGCCCGCCACACCGCCCTGGCCACCGGCGGGAGCGCCGACTTCGCGGGCGCCGGCGAGGCGGTCACCGCCCGCCTGAAGCACCTCGGACTCCCCCTGGAGGGCGCCGGCGTCGAGATCAAGGACGGCAGCGGTCTCGACCGGCGCGGCAGGCTCACCGCGGACCTCCTCACCGCCCTGCTGGTCGAGGCCGGCGCCCCGGACCGTCCCGGGCTGCGCCCCGCCCTCACCGGCCTGCCCGTCGCCGGCTTCACCGGCACCCTGGCCGGCCGCTACGCCGACGGGGCGGCGGGCACCGTACGCGCCAAGACCGGCACGCTCACCGGCGTGAACACACTGGCGGGCACCGTCGTCGACAAGGACGGCCGCCTGCTGGCCTTCGCCTTCCTGGCGAACGGCACCACCGGACCGGCGGCGGCCCAGTCCGCCCTCGACAGGGCGGCCACGGCCCTGTCGGCGTGCGGCTGCCGCTGACCTTCGAAGCGGGCGGACCCAAAGGGGCGCGGGGAACCGCGCACGGGGGGCCGGGCGCGAAGCCCCCGGGGGCGATGGGGACACCTCCCGCTCGAGCGAAGCCGGGAGGGGGGAGGGAAGGGGCGGCGGGGACGGAGAACCGGGAGGCACACCGAACGCCCCGCACCCGTCCGCCGCGCCCCCGGGGCCGGTGCCCGGCCGCCCCCCCCCGGGGCACCTCGGTCACCTCGCCGTCCTGCCCGAAACCGGGGCACTCACGTACCGTTGACGCATGACGAGCATCGGCGGTGCTGCCTCTTCCGGGATGATCGACTGGAATCTCGCGGTCGCGACCGCGACCCGGCTCATGCGACCGGGCCCCGACGTGAGCCGCGACGAGGCCCGGGCCGTCGTCGCGGAGCTGCGCCGGCACGCGAAGTCCTCGGAGGAGCACGTCCGGGGCTTCACCGGTCTGGGCACCGAGGAGACCCACGACACGCCCCTCCTCGTCGTCGACCGCCCGGGCTGGGTCCGGGCCAACGTCGCCGGCTTCCGCGAACTGCTCAAACCGCTCCTCGACAAGATGCAGGAGCGGCGCGGGACCAGCCCCGGCAACATGGTCCTCGGCGCCGTCGGCGGCAAGGTCACCGGTGTGGAGCTGGGCATGCTGCTGTCGTTCCTGGCCTCCCGCGTCCTCGGCCAGTACGAGACCTTCGCCCCCGCCACCCGCGACCTCCCGGCCGGCGCGAACGGCGGCGGCCGGCTGCTGCTCGTCGCCCCCAACATCGTCCACGTCGAACGCGAACTCGACGTCGAACCGCACGACTTCCGCCTGTGGGTGACCCTCCACGAGGAGACCCACCGCACCCAGTTCACCGCCGTGCCCTGGCTGCGGGACCACCTGGAGGGCGAGATCCAGTCGTTCCTGGGGGAGACCGACGTCGACCCCATGACCCTCCTGGAGCGGATCCGCGAGACGGCCCAGTCCCTCGTCGGCGGCCGTCCCGAGGGCGAGGAGGGCGACGAGGGGCGCTCCCTCGTCGAGCTGGTGCAGACCCCCGCCCAGCGGGAGATCCTCGGCCGGCTCACCGCCGTGATGTCCCTGCTGGAGGGCCACGCCGACTTCGTGATGGACGGCGTCGGCCCCGCGGTCGTGCCGAGCGTCGCCGAGATCCGCGAGAAGTTCCAGCAGCGTCGCGCCAAGGGCGCCTCCCGCCTCGACACGGCCCTGCGCAAGCTGCTCGGCCTGGACGCCAAGCTCCGCCAGTACCGCGACGGCGAACGCTTCGTGCGCGCCGTCGTGGACGAGGTCGGCATGGACGGCTTCAACCGGGTGTGGACCTCGCCCAACACGCTCCCCACCAAGGCGGAGATCGCCAAACCGGCGGACTGGGTCACACGGGTGCACCGCAAGCCGGAAGCCTGAACCCCGCGCCCCGTCATGCGCCGCGCACGGCCGACGGCAGACGGACGCCCCTCCAATCACCCGTCCGAGGGACCGTGAGTCCGGAGTAGGCGTGCAATGCTCGGGGAACGGCCCGGTTCTGTCACCATCTACACACTCTGAGTGACCGGATCTCGGGTTCACCCCCCGACAACTTCATGAAGGGAACCGGACATGGGTCCCCATCCTGCGGTCGCGGCGATACGCCTGGCGGTCCGCCGCGTCCTGAACGACATCCTCGACGACCACGGCCGAGCCCCCGGCCGTCCCCCGGTGCACACGCGGCCCCCCTCCCCGCTCGTGCTCGTGGCCTGCTCCGGCGGCGCCGACTCCATGGCGCTCGCCTCCGCCCTCGCCTTCGAAGCCCCCCGCCTGGGCGTCCGCGCCGGCGGCGTCACCGTCGACCACGGCCTCCAGGCCGGCTCCGACCTGCGCGCCGCCGACGTCGCCTCACGCCTGCGCGAGCTCGGCCTCGACCCCGTCGAGTCCGTCGCGGTCACCGTCGGCCGCGACGGCGGGCCCGAGGCCGCCGCCCGTGACGCCCGCTACGCCGCCCTGGACGCCGCCGTCGAACGGCACGGCGCCGCCGCCGTCCTGCTCGGCCACACCCGCGACGACCAGGCCGAGACCGTCCTGCTCGGTCTCGCCCGCGGCTCCGGCATCCGCTCCCTGTCCGGAATGGCCGCGGTCTCGGGGGCCGGCGGCCGTTACCGGCGCCCCTTCCTCCGGCTCGACCGGCAGACCGCCCGCAAGGCCTGCATGGTCCAGTCCCTGCCCGTCTGGGACGACCCGCACAACGCCGACCCCGCCTACACCCGCTCCCGGCTCCGCCACGAGGGACTGCCCGCCCTGGAGAAGGCCCTCGGCAAGGGCGTCGTCGAGGCCCTCGCCCGTACGGCCCAGCTCTCCCGCGACGACGCCGACGCCCTCGACGCGTGGGCCGGCCGGGCCGAGGCCGGCGTCCGCGACGCCGACGGCCGCCTGGAGTGCGCGGCCCTGCAGGCCCTGCCGCCCGCCGTGCGCCGCCGTGTGCTGCGGCGCGCCGCCATCGAGGCCGGCGCGCCGGCCGGTTCGCTGTTCGCCCGGCACATCGAGGAGGTCGACCGGCTGATCACCGGTTGGCGCGGTCAGGGGGACATCAATCTCCCCGGCCGGGTCGTGGCCCGTCGGCAGGGTGGCAGACTGGTGATTCGGCAGGGCTGAATCCGGACCCCACCGACCCGTACGAGTCGCGGGGCGGACCGGACCGGCCGGTGGGACGACCGAAAGTGATGCGGGTGGACGCGAACGACATGGGTGCCGACCTCGAGAAGGTGCTCATCACCAAGGAAGAGATCGACGCCAAGCTGGCGGAGCTGGCCGCGAAGATCGACGCGGAGTACGAGGGCAAGGACCTCCTGATCGTCGGCGTGCTCAAGGGCGCGGTGATGGTGATGGCCGACCTCGCGCGGGCGCTGTCCACCCCCGTCACGATGGACTGGATGGCCGTGTCCTCGTACGGGGCGGGCACCCAGTCCTCCGGTGTGGTGCGGATCCTCAAGGACCTCGACACCGACATCAAGGGCCGGCACGTCCTGATCGTCGAGGACATCATCGACTCCGGACTGACCCTGTCCTGGCTGATCTCCAACCTCGGCTCGCGCGAGCCCGCCTCCCTCAAGGTGTGCACGCTGCTGCGCAAGCCCGAGGCCGCCAAGGTCGCCATCGACGTGGAATGGGTCGGCTTCGACATCCCCAACGAGTTCGTCGTCGGCTACGGCCTCGACTACGCCGAGAAGTACCGCAACCTCCCGTTCGTCGGTACGCTCGCGCCCCACGTCTACGGCGGCTGAACCCGGGGACCCGGTCCGCCGTGCGTGATCGGGAACCCCGGCGGGCTCCGCGGCGTTGGAGCATGCATGGACGCGATTGCCGGCTGTCCCCCGCAGCTTCGGGGGACAATGCTGGGGTACCGTCCGAAGAACAGCCTTTATCAAACTCACTATGGCAGGAGGGACGGGGCGGCACCGCTCCGTATGGATGGACGTGAAGCGATACTTCCGTGGGCCGGTCATGTGGATCGTGCTGGCCGTCCTCGCCGTGGTCGTGTTGATGCAGGTCGTCGGCTCGTCCGGCGGCTACAAGACGGTGGACACCGGCGAGGTCGTCCAGGCGATCAACGAGAACAAGGTCGAGTCGGCCAAGCTGACCACCGGTGACGAGCAGACCATCAAGGTCCAGCTCAAGGACGGCGTCGAGGTCAAGGACAGCTCGAAGATCCAGGCGAGCTACATCGGTGACCAGGGCGTCACCATCGCCAACACGCTGCAGGACAAGTTCCAGAACAAGCAGATTCCCGACGGCTACACGGTCTCGCCGTCCAAGCAGAACCCGTTCGTGAGCATTCTGCTGTCCCTGCTGCCTTTCGTTCTCATCGTGGTCGTCTTCCTGTTCCTGATGAATCAGATGCAGGGCGGCGGCTCCCGCGTCATGAACTTCGGCAAGTCCAAGGCGAAGCTCATCACCAAGGACACCCCGAAGACGACGTTCGCCGACGTCGCGGGATCGGACGAGGCGGTGGAGGAGCTCCACGAGATCAAGGAGTTCCTGCAGGAGCCGGCGAAGTTCCAGGCCGTCGGGGCGAAGATTCCCAAGGGCGTCCTGCTCTACGGCCCGCCCGGTACCGGCAAGACCCTGCTCGCGCGTGCCGTCGCGGGCGAGGCCGGGGTGCCGTTCTACTCGATCTCCGGTTCCGACTTCGTCGAGATGTTCGTCGGTGTCGGCGCCTCCCGGGTCCGTGACCTGTTCGAGCAGGCCAAGGCCAACGCCCCGGCGATCGTCTTCGTCGACGAGATCGACGCGGTCGGCCGTCACCGCGGCGCCGGCCTCGGCGGTGGCCACGACGAGCGCGAGCAGACCCTGAACCAGCTCCTCGTCGAGATGGACGGCTTCGACGTCAAGGGCGGCGTGATCCTCATCGCCGCGACGAACCGGCCCGACATCCTCGACCCGGCGCTGCTGCGCCCCGGCCGCTTCGACCGCCAGATCGCGGTCGACCGCCCGGACATGCAGGGCCGCCTCGAGATCCTCAAGGTGCACCAGAAGGGCAAGCCGGTCGCCCAGGACGTCGACCTGTCGGCCGTCGCCCGCCGCACCCCCGGCATGACCGGTGCCGACCTGGCCAACGTGCTGAACGAGGCCGCGCTGCTGACCGCGCGCAGCGATCAGAAGCTGATCGACAACAAGATGCTGGACGAGGCGATCGACCGTGTGGTCGCGGGCCCGCAGAAGCGGACCCGGATCATGTCGGACAAGGAGAAGAAGATCACCGCGTACCACGAGGGCGGACACGC
This sequence comes from Streptomyces sp. NPDC126497, assembly GCF_040302425.1. Lineage (NCBI taxonomy): Bacteria > Bacillati > Actinomycetota > Actinomycetes > Kitasatosporales > Streptomycetaceae > Streptomyces > Streptomyces sp. NPDC126497. The sequence goes on along the minus strand of NZ_JBEORT010000028.1, from coordinate 28,085 downwards.
CCTGGTCGCGGCGGCCTCCCCGAACTCCGACCCCGTCCACAAGATCACGATCCTCTCCAGGGGCCGTGCCCTCGGCTACACGATGGTCCTGCCGGACGAGGACAAGTACTCCACCACCCGCAACGAGATGCTGGACCAGCTCGCCTACATGCTGGGCGGCCGCGCGGCGGAGGAGCTCGTCTTCCACGACCCGACCACCGGTGCCGCCAACGACATCGAGAAGGCCACCGGACTGGCCCGCGCGATGGTCACCCAGTACGGCATGACCGAGCGGCTCGGCGCCATCAAGTTCGGCGGCGACAACACCGAGCCGTTCCTCGGCCGTGAGATGGCTCACCAGCGGGACTACTCGGAAGAGGTCGCCGCGCTGGTCGACGAAGAGGTCAAGAAGCTCATCGAGACCGCGCACAACGAGGCGTGGGAGATCCTCGTCGAGAACCGTGACGTCCTCGACAACCTGGTCCTGGCCCTCCTGGAGCGGGAGACGCTGGGCAAGGAGGAGATCGCCGAGATCTTCGCGCCGATCGTCAAGCGTCCGCCCCGGCCCGCCTGGACCGGTTCCTCCCGCCGTACGCCGTCCACCCGCCCGCCGGTCCTCTCCCCCAAGGAGCTGGCCCTGACGAACGGGGCGAACGGCGCGACGCCGGCCATCACCACCGCCAAGAGCACCGTGGCGGACCCCGCCCCGGCGCCGGAGCGGACCCCGGAGGAACGCCCCGAGAGCTGATCCCGAGGCTCCCGGCGGCCCCGCCGGGCCCGGAATGGATGCCGCGCCCCCCTGGTTCTAGCCTGGGGGCGCGGCATTTTCGCTCACCCGCAGTTGAGACGCGTGCCCCTCACGCGCGAAGGCACAGGAACGAGGCACCCATGACCGACCCCGTGACGCTGGACGGCATAGCCCCCATCGGCGAGTTCGACGAGAAGCGGGCCCAGAACGCCGTGCGTGAGCTGCTGATCGCGGTCGGCGAGGACCCCGACCGGGAGGGCCTGCTGGAGACACCGGCGCGGGTGGCGCGGGCGTACCGGGAGATCTTCGCGGGGCTGTGGCAGAAGCCCGAGGACGTGCTGACGACGACGTTCGACCTCGGCCACGACGAGATGGTGCTGGTCAAGGACATCGAAGTCATGAGCAGCTGTGAGCACCACCTGGTGCCGTTCGTCGGGGTCGCCCATGTCGGCTACATCCCCTCGGTCGACGGCAAGATCACGGGCCTGTCGAAGCTGGCCCGGCTCGTGGACGTCTACGCGCGGCGCCCGCAGGTGCAGGAGCGGCTCACCACTCAGATCGCCGACTCCCTGATGCAGATTCTGGAGCCGCGTGGGGTGATCGTCGTCGTCGAGTGCGAGCACATGTGCATGACGATGCGGGGAGTGCGCAAGCCCGGGGCGAAGACCATCACCTCGGCCGTACGGGGGCAGCTGCGCGACCCCGCCACCCGCAACGAGGCGATGAGCCTGATCATGGCGCGCTGACGCTGACGCGGGCGCGCCCCGCGCCCTACGCGGCCGGCGCCGCGTCCGGTCCGCCGTCGTTGTCGTCGTCCTCCGGGAGCTTGCAGACGTGCTCCAGGAAGAGGGCCGCCGCTATGACGGCGATGCCCGCCAGGACCGAGAACCCGGCGTAGACGGCCTGGTCACGGCGGGCCGGGATGTCCAGGAACTCCAGCAGGAAGACGCCCGTGCCGCCGTACATGCCGGCGACCAGCGCGGCGACCAGGGCGCTGGCCTGCCCGAACACGACCGCGCGGGCCGCCATCAGCGGGTCGACCCCCTTGGCGCCGGCCTGCCGCTCGCGCTGGTCCCTGAGGCGGGCGCGGAGGGAGAAGGCGGTGGCCGCGAGGACCACCGCGATCAGGGCCAGGACGATGGGCGCGGCCACCGGAACGCTCGGAAGGGTCCCCAGGGAGTTCCACAGGCGGGCGCCGGCCCAGGACAGGATCCCGGCGACGACGAAGACGCCGGCCAGCACCCTGATGCGCAGCTCTTTCACGGTGTCCCTTCGCGTTCCCCGGACGGTGCCCCGGAATGTGGTCGTGTCGACCTTAACGGCTACTCGGGCAGCCGGAGTTCCAGGTCGGTGCGGGGCGTGACGCCCTCGCGGGTGACCGCCCCGAGGAGATCGGCGACCGGGCCGCGGCCGGGGAGCTCCGCCTCGGGGTCGACGTCGTGCCAGGGGGCGAGCACGAAGGCGCGCTCGTGGGCGCGGGGGTGGGGGAGGGTGAGCCGGGGGTCGTCGGAGCGGAGGTCCGCGTAGGCGACGATGTCCACGTCCAGGGTGCGCGGCCCCCAGCGCTCGTCCCGGACCCGGTGGAAGGCCTCCTCGACCGCGTGCGCCCGCTCCAGCAGGGAGGACGGGGGCAGGGTGGTCCTGAGGACCACGACCGCGTTGAAGTACGAGGGCTGGCTGCCGGGCTCGACGCCCCACGGCTCCGTCTCGTACACGGGGGAGACGGCCTTGACCCGGATGCCCGGGGTGTCCTCCAGGGCGTCGACGGCCCCCTGGAGGGTCTCCAGGCGGTTGCCGAGGTTGGCGCCGAGGGAGACGACGGCCCGCTTCGGGTTCTGCAGGGTGGTGTCGGCGGCGTCGACCCGCTCGACCACGGAGGCGGGGACGGGCTGGACGGTCGGGTCGGTGTGGCCCTCGGCGGACGGCCTGGTCATACGCGGCTCCGGGTGATGGTGACGGTCACGTCGTCGAAGGGCACGGTGATCGGCGCGTCCGGCTTGTGGACGCAGACCTCGACCTCCCGCACCGCGTCGTGTTTGAGGCAGACCTGGGCGATGTGCTCGGCGAGCGTCTCGATGAGGTTGAACGGCTCGCCCCGGACGACCGCCACGACCTCCTCCGCCACGACGCCGTAGTGCACGGTCTTCGTCAGGTCGTCGTCGGCCGCGGCCGGCCGGGTGTCCAGGCCGAGGACGAGGTCCACGATGAAGGTCTGGCCCTCCTCGCGTTCCTTGGGGAACACACCGTGGTACCCGCGGGCCTTCAGGCCGCGCAGCGCGACACGATCCACACGAATCACTCCTGCAGTCGTCGGTCCGGTCGGTCGGTGCCCGTGCGGACGGCACACCGGCCTGCAGTCGAATCTACCCGCGGACACCGGTGGTCCGGGGTGCGGGCACGGGCCGGCGGCCGGGACGCCGCCTTCCGTCCACCCCGGGGAGGCCGGGGGTCCACGGGGCGGCGGCGCCTGCCCGCCCCGCCATGATCCCAGCCGCCTCCGGTGAGGAGCGGGAGGCTCTCGGGCCGTCGCTCAGGCCGGGGTGTCCTCGTCCTCGTCGTCGTCCTCCTCCTCGGCGAGGACCGGGGAGGCGTGGTGGGACCAGAGCTTCCAGCCGTCGGCGGTGCGCCGGAACACGTTGGTGGCGACGACGAGCTGGCCGACCAGGGGGCCGAGCTCCTCGCCGGCCTCGGGGGCGGGGCCGCCGCTGAGGATGTTCTCGGTGCAGGTCACCAGGGCGGTGTCGCCGGTGACGGAGACATGCGTGTCGGTGAGGAAGAACTGGATGTAGTCGGTGTTCGCCATGATCAGGGCGTACGACCTGAGGACCTCGCCGCGTCCGGTGAGCACGGGCCAGCCGGGGTGCACGCAGGAGACCACGCCGGTGTCGGCGGGGTCGTGGTACGACTCGTCGACGCCGAGGTCGCCGGGGGCCAGCCAGAGCGAGGCGACCTCTTCGAAGTCGCCCCTCTCGAGCGCCTCGTAGAAGGCGGTGTTGGCGGCCTCGACCTGCTCGACGTCGGTGTGGGGTGCGCTCACCGGGTTCCCTCTGCGCCGTGCGCGGTGGTTCCGGGGGCCGTGGTGTCCGCCGTGCGTGCCCGCGCGACGGCGCGCACGACCCGTACGGCGTCCGCGGTGGCGCGCACCTCGTGGACGCGGACCGCCCAGGCGCCGGCCTGCGCGGCGAGGGCGGAGACGGCGGCGGTGGCCGCGTCGCGCTCCCGCGCGGGCGGCGGCGCGCCGTCCGGGCCGGCCAGGACGCGGCCGAGGAACCGCTTGCGGGAGGCGGCGACGAGGACCGGGTGGCCGAGGGCCAGCACACGGTCCAGGCGGGCGAGGAGGGCCAGGTCGTGGTCGGCGTCCTTGGAGAAGCCGAGGCCGGGGTCGACGATCACGCGGTCGGCGGCGATGCCGCCCTCCAGGACGGCCTCCACGCGCGCGCGCAGTTCGTCGGCGACCTCCGTGACCACGTCGGTGTACACGCCTTCGATCCTGCCGCCCTCCAGGAAGCCGCGCCAGTGCATGACGACGAAGGGGGCGCCGGCGGCGGCGACGACGGGGATCATGGCGGGGTCGGCGAGTCCGCCGCTGACGTCGTTGACCAGGGAGGCGCCGGCCGCGAGGGACTGTTCGGCGACGGAGGCGCGCATGGTGTCGACGGAGACGGTGACGCCCTCGGCGGCGAGGCCGCGGACCACGGGGATGACGCGCCTGAGTTCCTCGGCCTCGTCGACGCGGGTGGCGCCGGGCCGGGTGGACTCGCCACCGACGTCGACCAGGTCGGCACCCCGGGTCACCAGGTCGAGACCGTGTTTGACCGCGGTCGTCGTGTCGAACCAGCGGCCGCCGTCGGAGAAGGAGTCGGGGGTGACGTTCACGACTCCCATGACCGCGCAGCGGTCCCAGGGAGGAAGGCCCGCGACCTGGCGGCGTCCGCTGTGGTTGCTCATACGTTCAGCGTAGGCCCAGCAAGGGGCCGGGGTGCGCCCCGGGCCGGTCGGGGAACCCGGCCCCCGCAAGGCGCCGTGGCCCGCCGCGCGGCACGGCGCGGTGGGCGGCGACGGGACACCCGGAGTTCACCGGCGGAGTTCACCGGTCGGTTCACGGGGCAATAAACGATCTTGATAATTGGGTCGTACGCCTATTCGCGCGTGCCGTGCGTTCCCTGATGCTCCGTGAAAGTCTCGGTGTGGCTTTGTTTTTACGGTGCGGGGCACCATCATTCGCCTACGCGCGGTAAGTTTCTGGCCATGCCACGTGGACGTCACCGTCATTCACCACCCCTGCACAGGATGCTGCCCCCGTCGGCGATCGCGGGCGTGTCCGCCGTCTGCGCCCTGGGTCCCTGGGTGTTCACGCAGCCGATGGTGCTTCGCGTCCTGGCCGCGGCCGCCGCGGTCACGGCGATCGCCGGTGCCGTCGTCATGCGGTACTGGGACACCCAGGCGGGCAAACGCGTCGCCGATCTCACGCGCGCGCGTGCGAGCGACGAATGGCGTTTCGAGGAGCGCGTCGCCGAACTGGAGTCCGACCTCGAGGAGTCGCGCGAGCTGCGGACGAAACTGGAACAGCGGTTGCGGGCCAGGCGCGCGGAACTCGCCGGGCTGCGCAACGAGCACGCGGCTCTGCTGCGGCGGTACGCCGCCTCCGAGGTCGACCGGGCGAGCGTCCTGGAGGAACGCCGGGTGCTCGAGATAGAGGCCACGGTCCCGGACCGCGCGCTGGCGGCGGGACCGTCGGTGGCGTCCGACGACGCGGCGGGGCCGCAGCGGGCGGCCGGAGCGGTGGGGCGGGACGGGGCCGCCGCCGGGGAGGAGCCGGCGGCCCCGCCGGTCTTCTCGCCGGAGGGGTCCGAGCTGTTCCTGCGCGCCGGCGCGGCGCTGGCGCGGCTCGCCGACGACTCCGGCGCCGCGGAGGACTCCGGCGTCCCGGAGGACGGCGCCGGCCCGGCCGCACGGGCCGGCGAGGCGCCCGGACCGGCCGGTGAGGACACCCGGACCGGTGACGCGCCGAAGGGCGAGGACGCCTCCGAGGGCCCCGAGGACGACGGCCCCGAACCCACCCGGAAGCCCGGGCCGGAGCAGGCGCGGGAGGACGGGACCGAGGGGCGGACCGGGGCCGTCGGCGAGCACGGGCGCACGACCGCCTCCCCCGGGCCGGCCGCTCCCGCGGACCGGTCCGCGCGGCAGTCCTCCGGGCACTTCGCCGTGCCGACGGCGGTGGCGGTCGCACCGCCGACCGCGCCGGCGCGGCAGCCGGTGTCCGAGGGCGGCTTCGACTTCTTCGGGACGAAGAAGGAGACGGACGGCGCCGCCCTGGACGCCGTGCAGAACGAGGACCTCGCCGACGTCGTCGGCCAGGAGGCGCTCGCCCTGCACAAGGCGGAGAGCGAGGAGCGGTCCGAGTCCGCCGACGAGGAGGCGCGCGGCGTCGGCCGGGTCATCGACCTGACGGCCCACGACGAGACGGAGCACATCGACGTCGAGGGCCTGCGCAGCGCGGCCTCCTGACCCCCGCCCACACGCCCGACGGGCCCCGCGCACCCCGCGCGGGGCCCGTCCGGCGTTCCGGCGCGCGCGGCTCAGGCCATCCAGCGGTCCGGGCGGGCGTCCCTGCGGCCGGTGCGGGAGCGCTCCGCCTGGGAGCGCAGGAGGTCCGCCGCCTCCGCGGCGTCCCTCAGGCGGGCCGTCACCGACTTGTTGGCGCCGGTGTCCACGTGGACGTCCGCGACGCCCCGGGCCCGCTGCCAGGGGCCCTGGGCCAGCCGCACGCTCTGCACCTTGGCGTGCGGCACCAGGGACAGGCTGCGGCGCAGCAGCCCGCGGCGGGCGGCGAACACCGCGTCGGTGACGGCGAGCCCGTAGCCGCGCCACCACACCGGAACGCACCACCGCGCGCGGCGCGGCGGCGGGACGAGCGCCTCGCGCGGGGGCACGCTCACCCCGGGCAGCACCCGCGCGACGACCGACTCGGCGAGCTCGCGCGGGGCGACCGGCAGCAGCAGGGAGTTGGACGACCCCGCCACGTCCAGTTCCACCCGCACCCAGCCCCGCCGCCGCCACAGCAGCGGCTCGACCAGCCGTACCGTCTGCACGCGCCCCGGCGGCACCGTCTCGTGCGCCCGGTCCAGCAGTCCGTGGTCGATGCGCAGCCCGTCGGGCGACTCGCCGAGCGTCCAGTCGTACTCGGCGACGAACCGGCCCACGCTGCTCGCGCCCGCGGCGCCGAACAGCGGCACGGCCGCGGCCAGCACCGTCCACAGGCTGTGGGTGGCCGTCCACAGCAGCGGCACCACGACGCCGGCGACGAGGAGCCAGCCCCAGGTCGCCCCGGTCAGCAGCAGGGAGACGGCGAGGACGCCCGGCGGCACCCGCAGCATCTCCCGGGACGGCGCCTCGCCCACCTCGTGCGCCGTCTCCGGCGCGAAACCCGCCGCCCGCGCGAGGAGTTCCGCGCGCAGCGCGCGCGCCTCGTCGGCGCCCAGGAAGGCGAGCTCGTCCTTCTTGTCGGTCCCTATGACGTCGAGTCTGAGCTTCGCCACGCCCGCGACCCGCGCGAGCAGCGGCTGGGTGACGTCGACGGCCTGGATCCGCTCGAGCCGGATGTGCGCGGTGCGCCGGAACAGCAGCCCGGTCCGGATGCGCAACTCGCTCTCGGTCACCGCGAAGTGGGTGAACCACCAGGTCAGGAAGCCGTAGAGGGCGGCGGCCGGGAGCAGGACGGCGAGCCCGATCAGCAGGTGGGCCGTCGTCAGCCGGGTCAGCTGGCGCTGCGTTCGGTCGGGGTCGTGCAGCGCCCACCCGATCAGCACCGCGACGGGCGCCCACGCCCGCCTGAGCGGCGTGACGGGGTGCAGCCGCCTCTCGGTCACGGGCGGCCGCCCGGACGCCTCCCCGGGCACGCCGGGGGCCGTCACAGCCCCGCCGATCGGGCCTCGCCGAGCTCGGTGAGCCGGTCGCGCAGCCGCTCCGCCTCGGCCGGGTCCAGACCGGGGATGGTGGCGTCGGTCGCCGCGGCCGCCGTGTGCAGCTGCACGCTGGCCAGCCCGAAGTGCCGTTCCACGGGCCCGGAGGCGACCTCGACCAGCTGCATCCGCCCGTACGGCACGACCGTCTCCTCACGCCACAGCACGCCCCGGCTGATCAGCAGGTCGTCGGCGCGCTCCGCGTACCGCCAGGAACGCCAGTTGCGCCCCAGCATCACCCAGCCCCAGACCGTCAGGCCCAGTGGCACGACGGCGAAGGCGGCCCAGCCGGGCCCCGCCAGCAACCCCGGCACCAGTGCGGTCGCCAGGGTCAGCAGCCCCAGCCACACCACCAGCAGCAGCCGTCGCATCCTCAGCAGCCCCGGCGGCAGCGCGATCCACACCGGCTCCCCGTCGCCCGGGGCCGCCGGCCCGCCCGCTCCCGCTGTCCCCGTGTCGTGCGGGCTCCCCGTCTCCATGGGCCCAGCGTACGTAGGGGAGACTGGGTGCATGACTCCTACGACGGAGACCATGGTCGGTATCGGCGGCGCGGCGGAGAGCACCGACATGGTGCTCAACATCGGGCCCCAGCACCCGTCCACGCACGGCGTGCTGCGGCTGAGGCTCGTCCTGGACGGCGAGCGCATCGTCCGCGCGGAGCCGGTGATCGGTTACATGCACCGGGGCGCGGAGAAACTGTTCGAGGCCCGGGACTACCGGCAGATCATCATGCTGGCGAACCGTCACGACTGGCTGTCGGCGTTCTCCAACGAGCTGGGCGTGGTCCTCGCCGTGGAGCGGATGCTCGGCATGGAGGTCCCCGAGCGCGCGGTGTGGCTGCGCACGCTGCTCGCGGAGCTGAACCGGGTGCTCAACCACCTGATGTTCCTCGGCTCCTACCCGCTGGAGCTGGGCGGCATCACGCCGATCTTCTACGCCTTCCGGGAGCGCGAGGAGCTCCAGCACGTCATGGAGGAGGTCTCCGGCGGGCGCATGCACTACATGTTCAACCGCGTGGGCGGCCTCAAGGAGGACCTCCCCGCCGGGTGGACCGCCCGCGCGCGCGACGCGGTCGCCGACGTGCGCTCCCGCATGGACCGCTTCGACGACCTGGTGCTCGGCAACGAGATCTTCCGCGGCCGCACGCGCGGCGTCGGCGTGCTGTCCCCCGAGGCCGTGCACGCGTACGGCGTGAGCGGGCCGATCGGGCGCGCCTCCGGCGTCGACTTCGACCTGCGCCGCGACGAGCCCTACCTCGCCTACGGCGAGCTGGGCGACGTCCTGAAGGTGGTGACCCGGGAGGAGGGCGACTGCCTCGCCCGCTTCGAGTGCCTCCTGGAGCAGACCCACAACGCCCTCGACCTCGCCGACGCCTGCCTCGACCGGCTCGCCGAGCTGCCCCCGGGCCCGGTCAACCAGCGGCTCCCGAAGGTCCTCAAGGCGCCCGAGGGACACACGTACGCGTGGACCGAGAACCCGCTCGGCATCAACGGCTACTACCTGGTCAGCAAGGGCGAGAAGACGCCGTACCGGCTGAAGCTGCGCTCGGCGTCGTACAACAACATCCAGGCGCTCACCGAGCTGCTGCCGGGCACGCTGGTCGCGGACATGGTGGCGATCCTGGGGTCAATGTTCTTCGTCGTCGGCGACATCGACAAATAGGTCCCCCGCGTCCGCGAGCCCCACCGGCTGCACCAGCCACCCGAAGTCGCCGAGGCCGCCCGGCGCGGTGAGTTCGGCGGCCTCGCCGGCGCCCGCGAGGGCGCGCACGTACCCGGCCGGGTCGGTGGAGGCCAGCGTGAGCGGGGGGCGCGCGCCGCTGACCCCCAGGGCGCGCAGGGCGTCCCGCTGCGACAGCAGGCGCGCGCCGGGGAGCGCGCAGGCCGCGGCGCACGCGTCCAGGGCGACATGGGCGGTGAGGTCGCACGACCCGTCCGGCACGGGCCTCGTCTCCCGCCCCTCCCGGAACGCCGTGAGCGTCCCGAACGGCGGCCGCGCGGCCGCCGTGTGCGCGTAGTCCACGGCGACGGCGAGCCCCCGCGCGAGCGTCCCGGCCGCCGCCGCCCAGGCCCGGTCCCGGGGCAGCCCGATCTCCGCGCGCAGCCCTTCCCCGGTCCCCAGCGGCCACCACCGCGCCAGCCACTCGGCCTCCGCGCCGGTGACCGGCTCCCCGAGCAGTTCCGTCCCGTCCTCCCGCACCCGCACCAGCCGGGGCACGCCGGACGGGTCCACCTCGGCGACGTCGACGGGCACGTTGTCCAGCCACTCGTTGGCGAAGAGCAGCCCGGTGACCCCCTCCGGGGGCTCGCGCCGCCACTCGATCCGGTGGTCCAGCCCGGCAGGCCGGCCGGCGAGCTCGACGGCGTACGCGCGCACGCGCGGCGCCACGCCGGCCGGCAGCGCGGCGAGGACGCCGGTGACCAGTTCGCCCCGCCCGGCCGCCATGTCCACGAAGTCGAGCGACGCCGGCCGCCCCAGCGCCTCGTCGACCCGGCACAGCAGCCGCGCCACGGCGCCCGCGAACAGCGGCGAGGCGTGCACGGACGTACGGAAGTGTCCGGCCGGGCCCGCGCCGGCCCCGCGGTAGAAGCCCCCGGGACCGTACAGGGCGTCCCGGGCCGCCGCCCGCCAGCCCCGCGGGCCGGTCCTCCCGGCCTCCGCCGTCACCGGTCCCGCCCGCCCGCCCGCACCGTCGTCACCGGCCCAGGTTAAACGCACGGACGTGCCGGACCTCCACCTTGCGGAGTACACGTGCCGACCGGGGATCGGCCCTCCGGTTGACTCCCGCACACATGTCGCTTCCCTACGCTGGGTTACGTGCAGCGCCTCTATGACTTCCTCCGCAGACACCCGACGTGGGTCGACGGCTTCTGGGCCGTGGTCCTGTTCGGGATTTCCGTGTTCAGCGGACCGACCGTGGAGGAGCCGCAGGGGACGGACCTGCCCGCCCTCATCGTGCCGGTCGCGCTGCTGCTGTCGCTGGTCGTCGCGCTGCGCCGCCGGATGCCCGAGCGGATGCTGGTCCTCGCCCTCGTCGTGGGCCTGGGGCAGCTGGTCGCGGACGTGGCGACGCTGCCCGCCGACTTCGCCCTGCTGGTGATCGTCTACACGGTCGCGGCGGTCGGCGCCCGCTGGGCCTCCCGCCTCGCGCTGACCGCCGGACTGTGCGCGGCCCCCCTCGCGCAGCTGCGCTGGCCCGACGAGAGAGTGGGAGTGGCGGCCAACCTCGCCATCATGATCTTCCAGGCCGTGCCCTTCGCCCTCGCCTGGGTGCTCGGCGACTCCATCCGCACCCGCCGCGCGTACTTCGCGCAGCTGGAGGAGCGGGCCGCCCGGCTGGAGAAGGAGCGCGAGGCGCAGGCCAAGGTCGCGGTCGCCGCCGAGCGCGCCCGGATAGCGCGCGAGCTGCACGACGTCGTCGCGCACAACGTGTCGGTGATGGTGGTGCAGGCCGACGGCGCCGCCTACGTCCTCGACGCCGCCCCCGACCAGGCGAAGAAGGCCCTGGAGACGATCTCCTCCACCGGCCGCCAGGCCCTCGCCGAGATGCGCCGCCTGCTGGGCGTGCTGCGCACCGGTGAGCACCAGGAGGCCGGGGAGTACGTGCCGCAGCCCGACGTGCAGCAGATCGAGGACCTCGTCGGCCAGTGCCGGGAGTCCGGGCTGCCCGTGGACTTCAAGGTGGAGGGCACCCCGCGCCCGCTGCCCAGCGGTCTCGAGCTCACCGCGTACCGGATCGTGCAGGAGGCGCTCACCAACACCCGCAAGCACGGGGGCCCCGACGCGGGCGCCAGCGTGCGCCTGGTGTACTTCGACGACGGTCTCGGCCTCCTGGTGGAGGACGACGGCAAGGGCGCCCCGCACGAGCTGTACGAGGAGGGCGGCCTCGACGGCCAGGGCCACGGTCTGATCGGCATGCGCGAGCGGGTCGGCATGGTCGGCGGCACCCTGGACGCGGGACCGCGCCCCGGCGGAGGATTCCGCATCAGTGTGCTGCTGCCGCTCAAACCCGCGCACTGACGCCCACGCACGCCCCCTGTTGACACCTGTCACACCCCCCGCGACGACTCGACGACCGAACGGAAGAGGCCCCGATGACGATCCGCGTGATGCTCGTCGACGACCAGGTGCTGCTGCGCACCGGGTTCCGGATGGTGCTCGCCGCCCAGCCGGACATGGACGTCGTGGCGGAGGCGGGCAACGGCGTCGAGGCCCTGGAGGCGCTGCGCTCCACCGCCGTCGACGTGGTGCTGATGGACGTCCGCATGCCCAAGCTCGACGGCGTGGAGACGACCCGCCGGATCTGCGCGGACGCCGATCCGCCGAAGGTGCTGATCCTCACCACCTTCGACCTCGACGAGTACGCCTTCTCCGGGCTCAAGGCGGGCGCGTCCGGCTTCATGCTCAAGGACGTGCCGCCGGGCGAGCTGCTCGCCGCGATCCGCGCGGTGCACAGCGGGGACGCGGTGGTCGCCCCGTCCACCACCCGCCGGCTCCTGGACCGGTTCGCGCCGATGCTGCCCAGCACCGGCGAGCAGCCCGAGCACAAGGAGCTGGAACGCCTCACCGGGCGCGAACGGGAGGTCATGGTGCTGGTCGCGCAGGGCCTGTCCAACGGCGAGATCGCGGCCCGGCTGGTGCTCTCCGAGGCGACCGTGAAGACCCACGTGGGCCGCATCCTGACCAAGCTGGGCCTGCGGGACCGGGTGCAGGTGGTCGTCCTCGCCTACGAGACGGGGCTGGTACGGGCCGGCGGACACGGCTGAACCGGCGGCCGCGCGCCGGTAGGGTCGGCGCATGCTGCTGTGGATCAACGGGCCCTTCGGGGGCGGAAAGACACAGACCGCACACGAGATACGGCGCCGCCTGCCGGGCAGCGTCGTCTGCGACCCGGAGCACATCGGATTCGGCCTGCACCGCACGCTGCCGCCCGGGCTGCGCGGCGACTTCCAGGACCTGAGGGCCTGGCGGCAGGGCGTCGTCGAGGTCCTCGACCTCGCCCTGACCGGGCACGACGGCGTGGTGATCGCCCCCATGACCGTCACCGACTCCGGGCACTTCGCCCAGACCGTCGGCCGGCTGCGCGAACTCGGCCACGACGTGCGCCACTTCACCCTCCTCGCCGAGCGGGAGACGGTGCTGCGGCGGCTGCGGGAACGCGGTCTCGGGCACCTGGTGGGCGGTGGGCGGGCCCTACGGCGGGAGAGCTGGGCCGTCGAGCGGCTCGACCACTGCCTGGAGCGCCTCGCCGGTCCGGAGTTCGCCGAGCACCTGTGGACCGACCGCACCACGGTGCCGGGGACGGCCGACCGCATCGCCGTCCTGGCCGGGCTGACCCTGCGCCCCCACCACGGGGGCCGGCTGCGCACCCGGCTGCGGCAGACGGGCGTGGCCATCCGGCACATCCGCTTCCACTGACCGCACGCACGGTACGCCGGCGCGGCACCGCCCCGGCCCCCCTCGCCCTACTCCGCGCTCCCCCCGGTCAGCCGCCGCGCGAGGTCCTCCGCCGCCGCCCGTACGTCGTCGGCCGTCCACTCCAGTCCCGCCGCCCGCACGTACACCTCCGTGCAGGCCACCCCCGGCCCCTTCGGGTCCCAGCCGTTGGCGAAGAGCATCGCCCCCGTCTCCCCGGCCGCCGCGATCGCCGCCTCGGCGACCACGTCCGCGTCGTACGGCAGCCACACCTGGAAGTCGTGGGTGTGCGGCACCTCCGGACGGACGCGGAACCAGGGCAGCCCCCCCGCCTCCAGGCCCTCGCGCAGCGCGGCGGCCACCACGCGCGCGTGCCGGACGTACTCCGGCAGCCGGGGCAGTTCCCGGTCCAGGCCGATCAGCGCGGACAGCGCGGTGGGGAACTGCTGGAAGACGTTGCCCCCGTACCGGTGCCGCCAGGCCCGCGCCTCCTCGACCAGGGTGGCGGGACCGGCGAGGGCGGCGCCGCCGTAGGCGTCGAGCGACTTGTAGAACGACACGTAGACGCTGTCCGCGAGGCCCGCGATCTCCTCCAGCGGGCGGCCGAAGTGCTCGGTGCACTCCCACAGCCGCGCCCCGTCGACGTGCACCACCGCCTCGCGTTCCCGCGCCGCGGCCACCACCCCGGTCAGCTCCTCCCACGTGGGCAGCACGAAACCGGCGTCCCTGAGCGGCAGTTCCAGCATCAGCGCGCCGAAGGGCTCCTCGAGGCCGCGTACCTCCTCGGCGGTGGGCAGCCGGGGCTCGCTCGTCGTCCGTACCGGCCGCAACCCGCTGACCTGGCTGAACGCGTGCCGCTCATGCACCTCGGGGTGGCTGAGCGGATGCAGGGCCACCGCGGGGTTCCCGGTACGGCCCGCCCAGCAGCGCAGCGCCACCTGCTGGGCCATCGTGCCGGTCGGGAAGAACGCGGCGGCCTCGGTGCCGAGCAGCCCGGCGACCCGCTCCTCCAGGGCCTCCACGACACCGTTGCCGTAGACGTCGGAGGCCTCGTCGAGGTCGTACACGCTCCCCGCCGCCTCCAGCAGGGCCAGCCGCTCCGAGAGGGGGGCGAGGAAACCGAGGCGCGCGAGCGCGCGCGGGGCGCCGCGCCAGGCGGCGATCCGCCGTTCGCGCAGCGTCGGCCGCGACGCGTCGTCCGCCCCCGGCCCCGGCGGCCGCCCGGATCCCGCCGCCGTGCCGTCGCCGCCGTCCGTCGTCTCATTCATGCCCGTGATCATCCCGCACCCCGCCCGCGCGGGCACCCCCCTCCCCTCCCCGTACGCGCGCCCACCGCACATTTCCGCACGCGCGTCCGTCACGGCGGCGCACGGAAACCCACACCCTGTGGACAACCGGCCGTCACCGGAACCGATCGCGTTAACATGACGAGAAATCGTCCGGTACCCCGAGCGGACTGGAACGGGAAGGCCGCCGTCGCGTGAACACAACCCCACAGCCCGATCCCCGAGGCCGTCCCGCGCGGCTCACCGTCGGCGTCGTCGGCGCCGGACGCGTGGGCCCCGCCCTGGCCGCGTCCCTCCGGCTCGCCGGACACCGCCCGGCGGCCGTCTCCGCCGTCTCCGACGCCTCCCGCAGGCGCGCCGAGCAGCTGCTCCCCGGCGTACCGGTGGTGCCGCCCGCCGAGGTCCTCCAACGGTCCGAGCTGGTGCTGCTGACCGTCCCGGACGACGCCCTGCCCGAGCTGGTCTCCGGACTCGCCGACACCGGCGCCGTGCGGCCGGGCCAGCTGCTCGTGCACACCTCCGGCCGCTACGGCGCGAGGGTCCTCGACCCCGCCCTGCGGGCCGGCGCCCTGCCGCTCGCCCTGCATCCCGCGATGACGTTCACCGGCACCCCCGTCGACGTGCAGCGCCTCGCCGGCTGCTCCTTCGGCGTCACCGCCCCCGAGGAGCTGCGGCTGGCCGCCGAGGCCCTCGTCATCGAGATGGGCGGCGAGCCGGAGTGGATCGCCGAGGAGAACCGCCCGCTCTACCACGCGGCCCTCGCCCTGGGTGCCAACCACCTGGTCACCCTGGTCGCCCAGTCCATGGAGCTGCTGCGCACCGCCGGTGTCGGGGCCCCCGACCGGATGCTCGGCCCGCTGCTCGGAGCCGCCCTGGACAACGCCCTGCGCTCCGGCGACGCGGCCCTCACCGGACCCGTGGCGCGCGGCGACGCGGGCACGGTCGCCGCGCACGTCACCGAGTTGCGCCGGCACGCCCCGGGGGCCGTCGCCGGCTACCTGGCGATGGCCCGCGCGACCGCCGACCGCGCCCTCGCCCACGGCCTGCTGAAGCCGGAACTCGCCGAGGACCTCCTCGGGGTGCTGGCCGGCGGAGCCGACGGCACCGGAAGCACCCCGGGGGAGGACCGATGACCGGCGCCCCCCGGCACCCCGCCCACCCCAGCCGTACGACGACGCGCGCGTCCCGGAACGGAGCCGCCCGATGACCGCCACCCTGCTGCGCACCGCCGCCGAACTGCACGCGCGTCCGCGTACCGGCCGCCGCGCCGTCGTGATGACCATGGGCGCCCTGCACGAGGGCCACGCCACGCTGATCCGCACCGCGCGGGAGATCGCCGGCCCCGACGGCGAGGTCGTGGCCACCGTCTTCGTCAACCCGCTGCAGTTCGGCGCGGGCGAGGACCTGGACCGCTACCCGCGCACCCTGGACGCCGACCTCGGGCTCGCCGGGCGGGCGGGCGCCGACGCCGTCTTCGCCCCCTCCGTGGACGAGGTCTACCCGGGCGGAGAACCCCAGGTCCGCGTCAGCGCCGGCCCCATGGGCGAACGCCTGGAGGGCGCCGCCCGCCCCGGCCACTTCGACGGCATGCTCACCGTCGTCGCCAAACTGCTCCACCTCACCCGCCCCGACACCGCGCTGTACGGCCAGAAGGACGCCCAGCAGCTCGCCCTGATCCGCCGCATGGTGCGGGACCTGAACTTCGGCGTCGAGATCGTCGGCGTCCCCACCGTCCGCGAGGAGGACGGGCTCGCCCTGTCCAGCCGCAACCGCTACCTCTCGGCCGCCGAGCGGCGCACCGCGCTCGCCCTGTCCCAGGCCCTGTTCGCGGGCCGCGACCGGCACGCGGCCCAGCAGGCGCTGCGCGCGCGGGCCAGCGAAGTGCCCGCCACGCGTGCGCGCGCCGAGGCGCTCAGCGCCATCGGGGAGTCCCGCGCGGCGGCCGCCGCGCACGCCGTCGCCACCACCGCCGGCGGCCCGGCGGCCGTCCGCGCCGCCGCCCGGCTGGTCCTCGACGAGGCCGCCCGCCTCACGCCGCCCCTCGAACTGGACTACCTGGCCCTGGTCGACCCCTCCGACTTCACCGAGATCGGCGACGACTTCACCGGCGAGGCCGTCCTCGCGGTGGCCGCCCGGGTGGGCGCCACCCGCCTGATCGACAACCTCCCCCTGACCTTCGGAAGCTTCGGAGCCGCCTCGTGACCACCACAGGCATACGACTGCACGCGCCCGCGCCCGGGTGGTCCATCGACGCGGACGTCGTGGTCGTCGGCTCCGGCGTCGCCGGGCTCACCGCCGCCCTGCGCTGCGAGGCCGCCGGCCTGACCACGGTGGTCGTCACCAAGGCCCGCCTGGACGACGGCTCCACCCGCTGGGCCCAGGGCGGCATCGCCGCGGCCCTCGGCGAGGGCGACACCCCCGAACAGCACCTGGACGACACCCTGGTGGCCGGCGCGGGCCTGTGCGACGAGGAGGCGGTCCGCCTCCTCGTCACCGAGGGCCCCGACGCCGTACGCCGCCTCATCGCGACCGGCGCGCACTTCGACGAGTCGACCGACGGCGGCCTGGAACTCACCCGCGAGGGCGGCCACCACCGCCGCCGCATCGCCCACGCGGGCGGCGACGCCACCGGCGCGGAGATCTCCCGCGCCCTGGTCGAGGCGGTCCGCGCGCGCGGGCTGCGCACCATCGAGAACGCCCTCGTCCTCGACCTCCTCACCGACGCCGACGGCCGCACCGCCGGCGTCACCCTGCACGTCATGGGGGAGGGCCAGCACGACGGCGTGGGGGCGGTCCACGCGCCCGCCGTGGTCCTGGCCACCGGCGGCATGGGCCAGGTCTTCTCGGCGACCACGAACCCCGCCGTCTCCACGGGCGACGGAGTGGCCCTCGCCCTGCGCGCGGGGGCCGAGGTGAGCGACCTCGAGTTCGTCCAGTTCCACCCCACCGTGCTCTTCCTCGGACCCGGGGCGGAGGGCCAGCAGCCGCTGGTCTCCGAGGCGGTGCGCGGCGAGGGCGCCCACCTGGTGGACGCCGACGGCGTGCGCTTCATGCAGGGGCGGCACGAACTCGCCGAACTCGCCCCCCGGGACATCGTCGCCAAGGGCATCATGCGCCGCATGCGGGAGCGGGACGCCGAGCACATGTACCTCGACGCCCGGCACTTCGGCGCCGAGATGTGGGAACACCGCTTCCCCACGATCCTCGCCGCCTGCCGCGCCCACGGCATCGACCCGGTCACCGAGCCGATCCCGGTCGCCCCGGCCGCCCACTACGCCTCCGGAGGCGTCCGCACCGACTCCCACGGCCGCACCACCGTGCCCGGCCTGTACGCGTGCGGCGAGGTCGCCTGCACCGGCGTGCACGGCGCCAACCGCCTCGCCTCCAACTCCCTCCTCGAGGGACTGGTCTACGCCGAGCGCATCGCCGCCGACATCGCACGGGCCGGAACCCTCCACCCACGCGTGCCGCAGCCGCTCCCCGCGTCGGAGCGCCCCGCGTACCCCCTCCTCCCCCCGGAGGCCCGCTTCACCATCCAGCGGACCATGACCCGGGGAGCGGGCGTGCTGCGCTCGGAGGCGTCCCTCTCCGAGGCCGCCGACCGCCTCCACCGGCTCCACGCCGACGCGCGCGACGCCCTCGACGAGAACGGCAAGACCGCCGAGCCCGGCGTCGACACCTGGGAGGCCACCAACCTCCTGTGCGTGGCCCGCGTCCTGGTCGCCGCCGCGCGGCAGCGCGAGGAGACCCGCGGCTGCCACTGGCGCGAGGACCGTCCCGAGCGGGACGACACGACCTGGCGCCGCCACATCGTCGTACGGCTCAATCCGGACCGGTCGCTGGCGACGCGCACCACCGACACCACGGACTTCCCCCCGACCCTCACCCAGGCCCAGGAGCAGTGACAGCAGTGACCACCCCCGACCTCCCCCTCGTTCCCTCCGGCGGCTGCGGCGACGGCTGCGCCTGCGGCGCCGACGAGGAGACCTACCTGGAGTGCGGTCTCGACCCCGCGCTCGCCCAGCTCCTGGCCGACGCCGGCCTCGACCCCGTCGAGGTCGAGGACATCGCCAACGTGGCCCTCCAGGAGGACCTGGCCCACGGCGTGGACGTGACGACGGTCGCGACCATCCCGGAGGACGCCGTCGCCACCGCCGACTTCACCGCGCGGGAGGCGGGCACCGTGGCCGGCCTGAGGATCGCCGAGGCGGTCATGTCGGTCGTCTGCACGGAGGAGTTCGAGGTCGAACGCCACGCGGAGGACGGCGACCGCGTCGAGGCGGGCCAGACCCTGCTCTCCGTCACGACCCGCACCCGCGACATCCTCACCGCGGAGCGCAGCGCCCTGAACCTCCTGTGCCGCCTGTCGGGCATCGCGACCGCCACGCGCGCGTGGGCGGACGCCCTGGAGGGCACCAGGGCGAAGGTCCGCGACACCCGCAAGACCACGCCCGGCCTGCGCGGCCTGGAGAAGTTCGCCGTGCGCTGCGGCGGCGGCGTCAACCACCGCATGTCCCTCTCGGACGCGGCCCTGGTGAAGGACAACCACGTGGTGGCGGCCGGCGGTGTCGCCGAGGCCTTCACCGCGGTCCGCGAGCGCTTCCCCGACGTCCCGATCGAGGTCGAGGTCGACACCCTGGACCAGCTCCGCGAGGTCCTGGACGCCGGCGCCGACCTGATCCTGCTGGACAACTTCACCCCCGGCGCGTGCGCGGAGGCGGTGGCCCTCGTCGACGGCCGCGCCGCCCTGGAGGCGTCCGGCCGCCTCACCCTGGCCAATGCCAAGGAGTACGCGGACACGGGCGTCGACTACCTGGCCGTGGGCGCCCTCACCCACTCCTCGCCGATCCTCGACATCGGCCTCGACCTGCGCGCGGCGGAGTAGGACCGGCCATGCTGCTGACGATCGACGTGGGCAACACGCACACCGTCCTGGGCCTCTTCGACGGCGACGACATCGTCGAACACTGGCGCATCTCCACGGACGCCCGCCGCACGGCGGACGAGCTCGCGGTCCTCCTCCAGGGCCTCATGGGCATGCACCCGCTGCTGGGCGACGAGCTGGGCGACGGCATCGACGGCATCGCGATCTGCGCGACGGTCCCGTCCGTCCTGCACGAACTCCGCGAGGTCACCCGCCGCTACTACGGGGACGTGCCGGCGGTGCTGGTCGAGCCGGGCGTGAAGACGGGGGTGCCGATCCAGTTCGACAACCCCAAGGAGGTCGGCGCCGACCGGATCATCAACGCGGTCGCGGCGAACGAGCTGTACGGGGGCCCGGCGATCGTCGTCGACTTCGGTACGGCGACGACGTTCGACGCCGTGTCCGCGCGCGGGGAGTACGTCGGCGGGGTCATCGCCCCCGGAATCGAGATCTCGGTCGAGGCGCTCGGGGTCAAGGCGGCCCAGCTGCGGAAGATCGAGGTGGCCCGGCCCCGGAGCGTGATCGGCAAGAACACGGTCGCGGCGATGCAGTCGGGCATCGTGTACGGCTTCGCCGGTCAGGTGGACGGGGTGGTCAACCGGATGGCCCGGGAACTGGCGGACGACCCCGACGACGTGACGGTGATCGCCACGGGCGGGCTGGCGCCGACGGTGCTGGGCGAGAGCTCGGTCATCGACGAACACGAGCCGTGGCTGACGCTGATCGGACTCCGGCTGGTGTACGAGCGCAACGTGTCACGCCTGTAGGGCGCGGGCACCCCGTGCCGGCGCGGGCCGCGCCACCGGGTGCCCCGCGTCGGTGCGGGGCCGGGGTGTTCCGCGACCCGGCGCCTGCGGAGTGCCTCCCCGCTCCCGGCTTCGCCCGAGCGGGGATCCCCCTCGCCCCTGCGGCACGACCGCCCGCGGCCGACGCGGCGGAGGCCGACGGCGTTGTGACGCCCGCGGCGCGGAGGGGCCGGGGCGGGGTGGCCGCCCGCAACGGCCGGCGCGTCCGCGCCCCGCCCCCCTCCAACGGGCGCGGACCGCGCCCGTTGGAGGGCGGACACCCCCGACGCGGCCCCGCCCCCCACACCGGTCCCGGGCGCCGCGCCCGCCGTCAACCGGCCGGCTGAGTGACATCCCGCGCCACGCCTGCGCCGCCACGAGGCATTTGTCCGATTAGCGCGTACCGTCGGGGCATGCCCACGCCCTACGGATCCCGCGGCGGCATGGCGTTCGGCGCGGAGGAGCTGCGCGTGCTCCGTCGCGCCCTCGCCCTCGCCCTGCACCCCGTCCCCGCCTCGGCCGACGACCTCCAGGACTGCCTCCACCTCGCCTCGGACCTCGACGAGGCGACACGGGAGAGCGCCCGGCTGCGCGCCTTCCTCCTGGCCGACCTCGGTCGCTACCGTGCCGCCCTCCCCGGCACCGCCGCCGGCTACCTCACGCTCCTGGAGGAGGCGCTGGGCGCCGGATACCGCCCCCGCCCCGACGACCTGGCCGCCCTGCGGGCCCTGCGCGGCAACCCCACCGCCGCCGTCCTGCTGCACCTCTGCCGACGCGCCCTCCTCCTGGCCCTCCCCGGCGGCCGCGCGACCACCGAGGACCCGCAGAAGCAGGACCCGGACCGGAGGCCGCCGGCGGCCCCCCGTCCCGCTCCGGCCCCCGGGCCCGCCCGCCCCGTCCCCACCCCCGGCGAGGTCTTCCCGCGCCGCAAGCCCGTCCCGCCCCCGCCGGACCAGCACCTGGCCGTCGGCTGACGCCCCCGCTGCCCTACCCTGGAACCATGGACTACGTCTCCGCGCTCCTCCCCCCGGTCGTCATGGCCGTCTTCTTCATCGCCGTGATCCGGGTGATCGTGAAGACCCAGGGCGGCGCCAACAAGGCCAAGGAGGACGCCGCGGTCGACGCGGCCCTCGCACGGGCGCAGGGCGAGCCCGCCCCCAGGACCGAGGCCTGAGATCCCCGGCCCCACGCGGCCGCACCCCTGGCGTACGACCCGAGGTCGTACGCCCTTTTTCTTCGCGTTTGCCGGTGATCATGCCCGCTCGGCACGCGATCGGCCTGATTCGCCACTATTGTTCTGAGCTGTGCCTCGCCCCTTGGGAGAACTCGAAGACGCGGTCATGACGCGGGTGTGGAAGTGGAACCGCCCGGTGACCGTTCGGGAAGTCCTGGAAGATCTTCAGAAGGAACGGTCCATCGCGTACACCACGGTGATGACCGTTTTGGACAATCTCCATCAGAAGGGTTGGGTGCGCCGAGAGGCGGAAGGCCGGGCCTATCGATATGAGGCGGTCTCCACGCGTGCCGCCTACGCCGCCGCGCTGATGAACGAAGCGTGGTCGCAGAGTGACAACGCCGCCGCCGCTCTCGTCGCGTTCTTCGGCATGATGAGCGAGGAACAGCGACGGGCTCTCACCGACGCGGTCCGCATCGTCCAGCTTCCGGAAACCCCCGCCGCGGAGAACCCCGCCTCCGAGGAGAACCCCGGCTCCGCCGAGGACCACGGCGGACGATAGCGTCCCCACATGTCCGCAGACAGCCCCGAAGTGCCAGCAAAAGCCATCACGGTCCGACGGGCCCGCACCAGCGATGTCCCCGCAGTACGCCGGCTCCTTGACGTCTACGTCCGCGGGGGCATCCTGCTCGACAAAGCGACGGTGACGCTTTACGAGGACATCCAGGAGTTCTGGGTGGCGGAACGGGACGACAACGCGGAGGTGGTCGGCTGCGGCGCCCTGCACGTGATGTGGGAAGACCTCGCGGAAGTCCGCACTCTCGCCGTGAAGCCCGGTCTGAAGGGCGCGGGCGTCGGGCACCGGCTGCTGGAGAAGTTGCTGGAGACCGCCCGCTGGCTCGGTGTTCGCCGCGTTTTCTGTCTGACCTTCGAAGTGGACTTCTTCGGCAGGCACGGCTTCGTGGAGATCGGGGAGACCCCCGTCGACACCGATGTGTACGCGGAGTTGCTCCGCTCCTATGACGAGGGCGTCGCGGAGTTCCTCGGTCTCGAACGCGTGAAACCGAACACCTTGGGCAACAGCCGGATGCTTCTGCATCTGTGATCTGCGCCCGGTGCCCTATGTCCGAAACGCGCATGTTTCCGTGCCGGCCGCGGGCGGCCGGTCTCTGCCAGGGGTTTGTGTTTTTACGGCAAAAGCGGTTTGCTTTCCGGAGTACTGCAGTACTCCGGTACTGCATATAACAAGGGGCGGCGATACGGCGGACGCCGGCACACCCCGGCCCTCAAGTTATCGATGAAAGGAAATCCGGTGGCACAGAAGGTTCAGGTCCTTCTTGTCGACGACCTCGACGGTGGCGAGGCGGACGAGACCGTGACGTTCGCGTTGGACGGCAAGACGTACGAGATCGATCTCACCACCGCCAATGCGGACAAGCTCCGCGGCCTTCTCGAGCCTTACGTGAAGGGCGGCCGTCGTACCGGAGGCCGTGCTTCGGGCGGGCGCGGAAAGGCGCGCGCCTCTTCCGGCGGCAGCCAGGACACCGCGGCCATCCGCGCCTGGGCGAAGGAGAACGGTTACGAGGTCAACGACCGCGGCCGTGTCCCCGCGACCATCCGCGAGGCCTACGAGAAGGCCAACGGCTGACCGTCGGTCCGTACGGTGGCGGGCGTGCGCACACGCCGCAGCCGGGCCCGGTGGACCTGCGTCGCCACCGTGTTCACCAGCCGCACGAGGTCCGGGGGGCCGCCACGGTCCCCCCTCGCACCACCCCTCGTGCCCATCGCCGACAGCGTCGGCAGCGGGGCCTCGGCCCCGCGACCCGGCTCGGGGGGCCGCAGCCACACGGCGGCCCCCTGTGATCCGTCACGGCCCGGGGGGAGCGGCCGGGCGGTGCGGCCGGGACCGCCACCGGAGCCGGCGGCGGGAGGCCGGGGAGCGGTCATGAGGCCGTCCGCGCCGAGCGCCACCAGCTCCAGCTCCAGCGCGCCCCAGTCCAGCCACTCCAGCAGTCCGGGCAGCTCCTCGGCGCTGCCCGCTGCCACCAGCAGCCGCATCCTGCCCTCCCCGAGGGCCACCGGGAACCCCCGACCGAGCGCCCCCGAGCGTCCCAGGTGCTCCAGCGCCGCGCGCCCCGCCTCCGCCGGCACGTCCAGGACGTCGAAGCGCACCCCCGTCACCAGCCGTACCGGCGCCCCGGGCGCGGTGGGCCATCCCAGTGCGTCCTCGTACCAGCGCCGCACCGCGTCGTCGCCCGGCACGAACGGTGGACGGGGGGACGGCGCTGCGGGGGCGACGGTGCGGACCATGCCCGGGGCAACCGACCGGACCCCCCGAGGGTTACGCGGAGTGCCCGGACGTGAGCGCAGGGTGCCGGATCCGGAGGCGCGCGGTGGTGCGGGGAGGTGCGAGGTTGTTCGCCCGTAGCGGAGGAAACCCGTGCACTCGGCATGGACCGTCCGTGGCAGCGGGTAAGACATCCCTAGTGGGAGGGGTCGACACGCAGGGCGGGACGGCTCCCGTTCGCCACGGGCGTACTGGCGATGGGGGTAACTGCCTGGCCTGCGGGAACATCGTCTCGCACCATCGGGTTGGAGCAGATGTCGGCGTGAGCGGGGTCAGGAGGCCATCGACGGTGTCGGCAGTTGGAATGAGCGGTCCCCGCTCGCGGGACTAAGCTGCGGAAGGACAGGGAGGGGAAGTTCCCCCCACTGCCTGACCGCTCTGAGGAGCGATTAACGATGTTCGAGAGGTTCACCGACCGCGCGCGGCGGGTTGTCGTCCTGGCTCAGGAAGAAGCCCGGATGCTCAACCACAACTACATCGGCACCGAGCACATCCTCCTGGGCCTGATCCACGAGGGTGAGGGTGTCGCCGCCAAGGCCCTTGAGAGCCTCGGGATTTCGCTCGAGGCGGTCCGCCAGCAGGTGGAGGAGATCATCGGCCAGGGCCAGCAGGCCCCGTCGGGTCACATCCCCTTCACCCCCCGTGCCAAGAAGGTCCTGGAGCTGTCGCTCCGCGAGGCCCTTCAGCTGGGCCACAACTACATCGGCACGGAGCACATCCTGCTCGGCCTGATCCGCGAGGGCGAGGGCGTCGCCGCCCAGGTCCTGGTCAAGCTGGGCGCCGATCTGAACCGGGTGCGGCAGCAGGTCATCCAGCTGCTCTCCGGCTACCAGGGCAAGGAGACCGCCACCGCCGGCGGTCCTGCCGAGGGCACGCCCTCCACGTCCCTGGTCCTCGACCAGTTCGGCCGGAACCTCACCCAGGCCGCCCGTGAGTCCAAGCTCGACCCGGTGATCGGGCGCGAGAAGGAGATCGAGCGGGTCATGCAGGTGCTGTCCCGCCGTACCAAGAACAACCCGGTGCTGATCGGTGAGCCCGGCGTCGGCAAGACCGCCGTCGTCGAGGGCCTCGCCCAGGCCATCGTCAAGGGCGAGGTGCCCGAGACCCTCAAGGACAAGCACCTCTACACCCTGGACCTCGGCGCCCTGGTCGCCGGCTCCCGCTACCGCGGTGACTTCGAGGAGCGCCTGAAGAAGGTGCTCAAGGAGATCCGCACCCGCGGCGACATCATCCTGTTCATCGACGAGCTGCACACGCTGGTCGGTGCGGGTGCCGCCGAGGGCGCCATCGACGCCGCGAGCATCCTCAAGCCGATGCTGGCCCGCGGCGAGCTGCAGACCATCGGTGCCACCACGCTGGACGAGTACCGCAAGCACCTGGAGAAGGACGCGGCCCTGGAGCGCCGCTTCCAGCCCATCCAGGTCGCGGAGCCGTCCCTGCCGCACACGATCGAGATCCTCAAGGGACTGCGCGACCGGTACGAGGCGCACCACCGCGTCTCCATCACCGACGAGGCCCTGGTGCAGGCGGCGACGCTCGCCGACCGCTACATCTCGGACCGCTTCCTGCCGGACAAGGCGATCGACCTGATCGACGAGGCCGGCTCCCGGATGCGCATCCGCCGGATGACCGCGCCGCCGGACCTGCGCGAGTTCGACGAGAAGATCGCCGGCGTCCGCCGCGACAAGGAGTCCGCGATCGACTCGCAGGACTTCGAGAAGGCCGCCTCCCTGCGCGACAAGGAGAAGCAGCTCCTCGCCGCCAAGGCCAAGCGGGAGAAGGAGTGGAAGGCCGGCGACATGGACGTCGTCGCCGAGGTCGACGGCGAGCTGATCGCCGAGGTCCTCGCCACGGCGACGGGCATCCCGGTCTTCAAGCTCACCGAGGAGGAGTCCAGCCGTCTGCTCCGCATGGAGGACGAGCTGCACAAGCGGGTCATCGGCCAGAACGACGCCGTCAAGGCGCTGTCGAAGGCGATCCGCCGCACCCGTGCGGGTCTGAAGGACCCGAAGCGTCCCGGTGGCTCGTTCATCTTCGCCGGCCCGTCCGGCGTCGGTAAGACCGAGCTGTCCAAGGCGCTCGCGGAGTTCCTCTTCGGCGACGAGGACGCGCTGATCTCCCTCGACATGTCGGAGTTCAGCGAGAAGCACACGGTCTCGCGCCTCTTCGGTTCGCCCCCCGGCTACGTGGGCTACGAGGAGGGCGGCCAGCTGACGGAGAAGGTGCGCCGCAAGCCGTTCTCGGTCGTCCTCTTCGACGAGGTCGAGAAGGCCCACCCGGACATCTTCAACTCGCTGCTGCAGATCCTGGAGGACGGTCGCCTGACCGACTCCCAGGGCCGGGTCGTGGACTTCAAGAACACGGTCATCATCATGACGACCAACCTCGGCACCCGGGACATCTCCAAGGGCTTCAACCTGGGCTTCGCCGCCGCGGGCGACACGAAGACCAACTACGAGCGCATGAAGAACAAGGTCCAGGACGAGCTCAAGCAGCACTTCCGGCCCGAGTTCCTCAACCGCGTCGACGACGTGGTCGTCTTCCCGCAGCTCAGCCAGGAGGACATCCTGCGGATCGTCGACCTGATGATCGACAAGGTGGACGAGCGCCTGAAGGACCGGGACATGGGCATCGAGCTCTCCCAGTCCGCCAAGGAGCTGTTGTCCAAGAGGGGCTACGACCCCGTGCTGGGCGCCCGGCCGCTGCGCCGGACCATCCAGCGGGAGATCGAGGACTCGCTGTCGGAGAAGATCCTCTTCGGCGAGCTGCGTCCCGGTCACATCGTGGTCGTGGACACCGAGGGCGAGGGCGACGCCGCGACCTTCACCTTCCGCGGTGAGGAGAAGTCGGCCCTGCCCGACGTCCCGCCGATCGAGCAGGCGGCCGGCGGGTCCGGTCCGAACCTGAGCAAGGACGCGTAAGCGCCCACGGCGACCGAAAGGGGCCGGTGCCCGGAAGGGCACCGGCCCCTTCTCCGTGTCCGCGTCAGGACAGCTGACCGTCGTAGTCCGGCAGCTTGAAGGTCTTCTCGGCGTGGCCGCCCGACAGGTCGGTGGCGCTGTTGCCGATGTTGGCGATGATCGTGTAGCCCTTCTCCTCGATGCGGACGCGCTGGGCCGTCTTGTACTCGGCCACGTTCCGGAACAGGTCGAGGAAGCCGCGCACGTAGAGGCCGGAGGACTCGTAGCCGGCGTGGTCGAGGTTCCACTCGGTGGGCGCGTGGATGAGGCCCGGACGGGCGGTCACGAAGAACACGGCGACGCCGTGCTCCTGGGCGTACTCCGCGACCTCCAGGACCGGCTCGTTGGCGGGCTGCGGGAAGCTGAAGCCGAAGTCGGTCTCCAGCGCGGTGTTGTCGACGTCCAGGACGATCGCCTGCTTCTCGCCCGGGCCGGTGTCCCCGATCCGCTGCTTCAGATACGGCAGGGCCTGGTCCATGACCGCCCGGCAGTCCCGCTGCCAGGTGTCGTAGTCGACGTCCGCCGCGACGGCGGACACCGCCGGGGAGACGGCGGGCGGATCGGAAGGGGCGGCCTCGGCCGGTGCGGCCAGGGCCACCAGGGCGGCCGCGGAGACGGCGGTGACCGATACGCGGACCGGCCAGGGGCGTCGGCTTCTCATGTCGTGGGGGTCCTCTCACGTCCGTGACGCTGCCAACATGTCGTGTGCATGCTCGTCTGCGAGGGTGACGCGAGGTGAACCGTAGGGTTACCGGACGGTAGGCGACTAGAGGCCTGCGCCACATTTATGGAATGGCCGAACCCGTTCGTCGGTGACATGCCGCACAGGCGCTTTGCCCGGTACTAGACGGAATAGTAGTCACAGCACTTACACAAAGCGGGCATGTGGCCCGATTTTCTGATCGATCGGCTCTAAATGGAGGGTTTCGCCCCATAGGAGGGGTCTGTCAAGAGATGTGCATCTCAGTGGATACCTACGGCTTCCCTTCGTAGGTCACACCTTTGCACCGTTATGTCCGGAGGGGCTACCAATGAATCACCACCGAGGCGCGGACCCGTCCGCCGGGTGGTTTTCCTCTGTCCCCCTCCTGATGAGGTGTGTATGTCCCAGCGCGTCACGTCCCGTTCCTTCCGCACGTCCCAGATCCGCACCCGTGCGACCGTGCTGGCCGCCGGACTGGGGGCCTCGGTCGTGATGGGGGCCGGGGTCGCGGCCGCCGCCGACACCACGGCCGCATCCGGCGCCGCCGGCGCCGTCCAGGCGCAGGCCGTCGCCCAGGCCAAGGCCGCGAAGGCCCAGGCCGCCCAGGCCGAGAAGGCCGCCGAGGCGAAGGCCGCCGAGGTGAAGAAGGCCGCCCGGGCCGCCGCCGAGAAGCAGGCGTCCTGGATCGACCCGGTCAAGAGCTACAAGCTGTCCGCGAGCTTCGCGCAGAACGGCGGCATGTGGGCGCACAAGCACAGCGGCCAGGACTACGCCGTCCCGACCGGCACCACGGTCATGGCCG
>NZ_JBEORT010000027.1:54524-72829 GCF_040302425.1 Streptomyces sp. NPDC126497 | reverse complement strand
CGACCCGCCCCGCACGGCCCGCCCCGGGCGACGCCGGTCCGCCGCCCGCCGGGCCCGCCCGCACCGCGCCGGCCGCGGCCCACGGTCCCGGCACGGGCACCGGTGGCCCGGGGGCCGCCGGGCCCGTCCGGACCCCGCCGCTCGCCGGGGTGGGCCGGGGGCCCGGCGGGACCGTCGCCGGCCCCTCGGCCGCCGGGCCCGGCGGGGCTCCGGCACCCGGCGGGGTGGTTCAGGGGTCCGGCACGACCCCTGCCCTTCCGGCCTCCGGACCCGGCGCCGGAGCGACCCGTCGGCGGACCGGTGCGGCGGTGGGCGGTCCGCCGGACCCCGGGTCCGGAGGCGGAGCGGCCCGCCCCGACGGTGTGACCGCCGACGGTCCGCGGGCCGCCGGGCCCGGGGCGCCGGTGCCCCCGCCCGCCGGGTCCCCGGTCGCCCCCCGGGACGGCGGGCCCGCCGAGGTGAACGGTCCTCCGGTCGCCGGGCCCGCCGCGTGCCCGGACGTCCGCGTGGACGCGGACGCCCCCGGCCGGCCGGCCGCCGGTGCGGGGGGGCCCGTGCCCCCGGAACCCCTCCGGGGGGGCGGGCCCGTACCGCCGTCGGAGTCCCCTCCGGCCGACGGGGCCGACGGGGCCGCCGGCCCCGGGGGAACGGGACCCGGGGCGGCCGTGCCCGCCGCGTCCTCGCAGTCCGGTCCGCAGGAGCGGTCCGCGCAGGCCGGGAACGGCGGCGGGAGCGAGCGGAGGGCTTCCGGACCGGGTGCGGCGCCGGACGGCGGGACGGGTCCGGGGGCCGCGGGGCCCCGGACCGCCTCCTCGGCCGGGTCGCGCCCCGGAACCGCCGGTGAGGGAAGCGACCCGGCGCCGGACGGTGACCGGGCCGGGCGCGTCGGGGCGGGGACGGGGCCGCGCGGGCGGAGCGGTGCGGCGCCCGCCCCGGACCGCGCCGCCCTCCCGTTCGTGCCCGGACACGTCAGCGGGGCCGCCGAGCGCGCCGCGTTCCGGGACGCCGCGGCCGGCGCCTGGGAGGGGCACGCCGCCGCCGTGTCCCGGGTGCTCACCCGGATGCCCGCCCTGCGCGGTCACGAGCTGGAGGCGGCACGCACCGACCTCGTCGCCGCGCACGCCTACCTCACCGCCGGGGAGGGGCCGCTGCACCACCGCGAGCTGATCCGGGACCTGCACACCGGCGGGGGACGCCTGCTGCCCTACGCCGGCTGCCTGGCGTCCGCCCTGCGCCGGCTCCCCTCCTACCGGGGCGTGGCCCTGCGCGGCGGGGACGCCGACGGCCCCGAACCGGCGGTCGGCACACTGCTGCACGACCCCGCCCCGGTCAGCGCCCTGACCGGGGCCTCGGCGCTCCCCGCCGGCTCCCCCGTGCGCTACGCGATCTGGTCCGTCACCGGACGCAAGGTACGGCAACTGCTCGACCGGCCGGGCGGTCCCACGGAGACGCACGAGGAGATCGTCTTCGTGCCGGGGACCGGCTTCCGGGTGCTGGGGGTGCGGACCGCGCCCGCGGGCCCCTCCGTCGTGCTGCTGCGCGAGCTCCCCGGGAACGCCACCGCCTACATGGACGGGTCGGAGGAACTGAGCGGCCTGGACCTCAAGGCCCTCACGCACCTCGACGAGGCGCTGGCCAAGGGCTTCCGCGTCGGTGACGGTCCGCAGTGGCCGGAACGCTGTTCCGGCCCCGTGGGCCAGGACGGATAGCGAGCGACGGGGAAGGCACCACCACCCATCACGCCCACAGTTCAAGGAGAACGATGGCAATGCGCAACCAATCGCCCCCCGACGGGCCCGACGGCACGGGCGGTTCGTCCGTCCGCAGGGCCGTCTCCCTCGGGACGGCGGCGGCCGACCCCGGTCCGATGCTGGCGCCGGCCGCACGGCGTACGGACGCACCGGAGCCGGCCGAGGGCGGCACCGGGGGAGCGGGGACGGCACGGCCGGCCCCGGACACCGCCGGGAGCGAGGCCGCTGCCGGGCGGCCCGCCGCCACGGGCGGCACGGCCGGGGAACCGGCCGCGACGGCCGCCGCACCCGACGCGTCCGCCGCACCGCAGCGGCCGGAGGCGGAGAGCGGGAGCACCGCCGAGCCGGCCACCGCCGTCCGGGCCGCCCCGGCCGCCGCAGCCGGCGAGGCCGGCGGGGTCGGCGGAATCGCCGCCGCCGCCGCTGCCGCCGGCGCCGGAGCGGACGGGCCGCCGTCCGGGAACCCGAAGAAGCCCCTGCTCGCCGCCGCCGGCATCGCGGGCGTCGTCCTCCTCGCCGTGCCGCTGCTGATCTGGGCCACGGACGACGCGCAGCAGAAGAAGAAGGACGACGTGGCGGTCGCCGCCGGGTCCGACACGCTCCTCGAGGAGGAGTCCCTGGAGGTGCCGAAGGGCGACTACGCCCCGGCGGAGCCCACGCCGGAGCCCTCGACGAAGAAGCCGTCCGCCAAGCCGAGATCCGTCGTCGAGAAGGCGCCCCCGGTGGTGGGCTCGGCGGCCCCGGTCAGCGAGTCGCCCAAGGCGACGGAGAAGGCGGAGAAGGCGGAGAAGGCGGAGAAGGCAAAGCCCCGGACCGCGAAGCGCGAGGCCCCCGGGCTCCCGGAGAACACCGCCGCCTACGCCGTCCGGCGGCTCGCCGCCGAGGATTCCGGCCGGCACATCTGCTACCGGGTCCACCGGAAGGGTGCCGGCTGGACGAACCCGAGGTGCGACGGGGCCATGTCGGGCAAGGGGCTGCCGATCACGGCCATCAACATCGCGGTGGTCGGCGCCAAGAAGGTGTCCGCCAACGAGTTCGTCCAGAAGGACGGCTGGACGACCGCGTGGTCGAGCGCGGCCGACGCGACGGATCTGACGCTGGGCAGCGACTCCCCGAACGCGCCGAACCTCAGCGGCTACGCCATCGGCGTCGACGACGGCAACGTCTGCCACCACCACAAGCTCGGCGGGCACGACTGGGGCGCCTACCTGTGCGAGTCGTCCCAGGGCTGGAGGTTCGGCGGGTCGCTGGAGCCGAACGTCTGGCTGGAGAGCGTCAAGTTCAACCTCTGAGGGACGCGACGGCGCGGCGGACGCCCGCCGGCACCGGCCGGCGGGCGTCCGTCCTCACCGGGAGGCCTGCCGGACGGGCAGGTCCTCCGGCAGCAGGGTGGTGAGGTCGGCGAGGCTGGGCGACTGCAGCCCGCCCAGCCGGCGGGCCTGGTTCGTCATCATCGTCTCCAGCAGCCGCCGGGCGAGCCGCGCGTTGCCGAAGGACCGGTCGCGCGGGATGGCGTCCACCTGGGCGCGCAGCGCCTCGACGGTCGCGTCGGCGCACTCGTACCCGGAGGCGGCGGCGTGCCGGGACACGATGGTGACCAGCTCGTCCGTGCTGTAGTCCTCGAACGTCACGAACTTGGAGAACCGGGAGGTCAGACCGGGGTTGGAGGCGAGGAAGCGCTCCATCTCCTCGGTGTACCCGGCGACGACGACCACGATCTCGTCGCGGTGGTCCTCCATCAGCTTCAGCAGGGTGTCGACGGCCTCCCGGCCGAAGTCGTTGGACGCCCCCTCGGGGGTCAGGGTGTAGGCCTCGTCGATGAACAGCACCCCGCCCAGCGCGCTGGTGAAGACGTCCTTGGTGCGCTGGGCGGTGTGACCGACGTACTGGCCCACCAGGTCCGCCCGCGCCACCTCCACCAGGGAGTCGCGGGGCAGCACCCCCAGCGAGTGCAGGAGCCTGGCGTACAGCCGGGCGACGGTGGTCTTGCCGGTGCCGGGCGGTCCGCTGAAGACCAGGTGGTTGCTGATCCGGGGGGCGGGCAGCCCCGCGGCGATCCGCTGCCGGGCGTTGGTCAGCAGGCTGACCAGGTCGGCGACCTCCCGCTTCACCGCGGCGAGCCCCACCATGGCGGTGAGTTCGGCCATCGGGTCGGACGCGTCGTCGGCGTCCCGCGCCGTGCCGCCGACGGCCGCCGCCTCCGCGTCGCCGACGTCCTGCGGCAGCAGCAGCGTCAGGTCCTTCTCCGCCGGGTCGGTCATGGCCGCGAGCCGGAACGCCTGCCGGTCCACCATGTCCTCGAACACGCCGCGGGCCGCACGGCCGTTGCCGAAGGTCGCGTCGCGCGTCATCTGCTCGAAGCGCACGGTGAGGGCCTCCCGGGTCAGCGGACCGAGCTCGAACTGGTGCCGGTGGCAGAGGCCCTCGGTGATGGTCACCAGTTCCTCCACCGCGTAGTTGCCGAACTCGATGGTGCGGGTGAACCGGGAGGCGAGACCCGGGTTGGCGGTGAGGAACGACTCCATCTGCTCGGAGTAGCCGGCCGCCACCACGACCACGTCGTCGCGGTGGTCCTCCATCAGCTTCAGCAGGGTGTCGACGGCCTCCCGGCCGAAGTCGTTGGAGGTTCCCTCGACGGTGAGCGTGTAGGCCTCGTCGATGAACAGCACCCCGCCCAGCGCGCTGGTGAACGCCTCGGTGGTCTTGATGGCCGTACCGCCGATGACCTGCGCGACGAGATCGGCGCGGGCGACCTCGACCAGGTGTCCGCTCCTGAGCACGCCCAGGTCCGCGAGGATGCTGCCGTAGAGGCGGGCGACGGTGGTCTTGCCGGTGCCGGGCGGCCCCGCGAAGACCAGGTGCCGGCTCATCGACGGGACCGGCATGCCGAGCCGGCGCCGGCGCTCCGCGAGCTGGTTCAGGTTGACCAGCGTGCGCACCTGGTGCTTGACGTTCTCCAGGCCGGTGAGCGCCTCCAGTTCGGCCAGCGGGCCCTCGGGTTCCGGCTCCTTGCCGGACCCGCCCGGGGCGCCGTCCTCGCCGGCCGTCCCGGCGGACTCGCCCCAGCTGTCCGGCAGGCCGTTGTCCGCGCTGGTCAGCAGCTCGACCGTGAGCCGTTCGCCCGCCCGGCCCTGGCGCAGTCCGGCGCCCCGGTTGTCGCGCACGACGCACCGGGTGACGTCGACCGGCTCGGCGCTGTCGACCCGTACGCCGTCGCCCGTGCTGCCGGTGATCTCGCAGGCGTCGAGGACGGCCCGGCCGCCGCGCGACACCTGGACGCCGTGGGCCCGCGAGCCGTGCACCCGGACCCGCTCCAGGGTGATCTCGGCGCCGTCCCGCACCCCGACCCCGGCGTCGGCGCTGTCGACGATCTCGCAGTCCCGCAGGGTGCCCCGGCCGCGTTCGCCGACGAGCAGGCCCGAGCGGGCGGCGGAGTTCAGCACGGTGTCGCTGATCTCGGGGTCGGCGTCGTCGTCGATGTGCAGCGCGCAGCCGCCGGCGGACTCGACCGCGCAGTGCTCGAGCCGGCCGCGGCCGTCGTCGGTGAACTCGACGCCGTGGCCGCCCGCACCGGTGATCCGGGCGTGGCGCAGCAGGGGATCGGCGGCGGAGCGCACCGAGACGCCGACCCCCGCCGCGTCCAGGACCTCCAGGCGTTCGAACTCGGCCATGGAGCCGTCCCAGAGCTGCACCGCCCCGGCGGTGTCGGCGCAGTCGCTCACCACGGTGTCCCGCAGCAGCGGGGCGCTGCCCTCGACGACCCGCACGGCGCCCTCGGTGGAGCCGTGGAACGAGCAGCCCTCCAGGGTGCCGCGCGAGCGGTCCAGGACGAGCAGCCCGCTGGTCCCGGTGCGCCGGGTGACGCACCCGCGCAGCACCGGGTCGGCCCCGCCGGAGATGACGACGCCGCTCTGCGCGAGGGACTCGAAGGAGGTCTCCTCGATCTCCGGGCGGGACATGCTGGTCACCAGCAGCCCCACCGAGGTGTGGTGCACGACGCACCGCAGCACCCGGGTCGAGCTGTGGCCCTCCAGGGCGATGGCGGGCTTGTCGGTGCCGGAGATGTCGCAGCCCTCCACGGTGCCCCGGGCCTCGCCGCTCGCCAGGACGCCGTTGGCCCGCGCGCCGCGGATGCGGCAGTCGCGGACCAGGGGCCCGGCACTCTCGCCGATGACCACCGCGGAGGTGCCGAAGTTCTCGAACACGCAATTCTCGACGACGCTCTCGGACTCCGAGGAGTCGACGAGCCCGGCGCCGCCCGGGTTGCCGATCCGGCAGCCGCGGGCGGCCAGCGACCCCTTGCCGCGGACCAGCAGCGCCGTCCATCCGGCACCGGTCACGGTGCACCCGTCGAGGGCGGCCTGACCGGCGGGCACGTCCACGACCGCGGCCTCCTTGTCGCGGCCCCGGAGGGTGAGGGCGCTGAGCATCACGGCGTCGGCCATGAGGGTGACGGCGGTGCCGTCCCGCGGGCAGAGCTCGACGGTGCCCGGCTCGCCCTCGCCGACGATCGTCACCCGGTGCCGGATGACGAGGTTCTCGGCGTAGCGGCCGGGACGGACCCGGATCACCGCCCCGGTACGGGCCTGGGCCAGTGCCTCACCGATCGTCCGGAATCCGTCCGACCGTTCCGGGCCGACCGTGAGTATCTGACGTGCCACGCCTCGAACCTCCTTGTGCTGCTGCGGTAGTTGGCGTTGTGTGCCGTACATCTTGTGTGCCTATCATGCGGCTCATGCGGAATGTCATGAAAAGCCGGGGTGTGGGCTGCGTGCTGGCGATCGCCGTGGTCCTGCCGGCCGTCGGCGGGCCGGCCTTCGCCCTCCCCGCCGCCCCGGCCGCTCTCCCGGGGAGTCCCGGTGCCGGTGATCCGGGGGCCACGCTGCTGCCCCCGCTGCCCGTCCGGCTCGGCGAGGACAGCCCGTGCACCGGGGCCTCCGGGCGGACGGCCACCGGAGCGGCGTGGTCGCAGACGGCGCTCGGACTCTCCCGGGCCCAGCGGATCTCGCGCGGCGACGGCGTGACCGTCGCGGTGGTCGACACCGGCGTCTCCACCGGCGTCCCCAGCCTGTCCGGCAGGGTGGAGGCCCTGGGCGCGGCGGCCGAGGACTGCGTGGGCCACGGCACGTTCGCCGCCGGCCTGATCGCCGCCGCACCGGAGAAGGGCAGCGGCATCACCGGGGTCGCCCCACGGGCGGAGATCCTCGCCCTGCCGGGCACCGACGACCGGGGAGTGCCCTCCGTGGAACGCGTGGCCGCCGGCATCCGGACGGCGGCGGACCGCGGCGCGCAGGTCATCTACGTCGGCCAGGCCCTGCGCACCGGCAAGACCGAACTCACCGCGGCCGTCGCCCACGCCACCCGGCGCGACGCGCTGGTCGTCGCCCCCGCCGCCCCGGACGCCGTGCCCCGCGAGGAGCAGGGACCCGGCGGCGAGCTGCCCCGGGGCCCGTACTGGCCGGCCGCGGCGCCCGGCGCGCTCGCCGTCGTGGACTTCGGCCCCGGCGGCGTACGGCAGAAGAACGCGCCGCCCGCCCACGAGCCCGACCTGTCCGCGCCCGGCGACGAGATGGTCAGCGTCGGCCCCCGGGGCACCGGCCACTACATCGGCTCCGGCGCCTCGCTGGCCGCCGCGGGCGTCGCGGGCGCCGCCGCACTCGCCCGCGCCTACCACCCCGGCCTCTCGGCGGCCGAGGTCACCCGCCGTCTCCTCGACACCGCCTACCCCTCGGACACCCCCCGCCTGGACCCGTACGCCGCCCTGTCCCTGATCCAGGACCGGACGCGACCCTCCGCGCGGACCCCCGCCCCCGCCCACATGCCGTCCCCCGCGGACCCCGCCCCCCGCACCCGCTCCCTGACGATCGCGGCCGTGGGCCTGACGACGGTCCTCCTCCTGGCAGCCCTGGCCGCGGTCGTCCCCCGAGGCAGGGCCAGGAACTGGCGCCCCCCGACCACCCCCTAGCAACGCATCCACCGCTCCCGCGGGCCGTCGTGCCTCCCCCGGAGCCCGAGAGGGCCTGGGAGGTGCCCCCGGGGCGAGGAGGGTCCCCCCGCTCGAACGGAGCCGGGAGTGGGGGAGGGCGGGCGAGGGGGGTCCCCCCGCTCGAGCGGAGCCGGGAGCGGGGGAGGCGCCCCGCAAGCGCCGGGCCGCGCGATCACCCCCCGCCCCGCACTCACCCCGCACACCCCGCGGATCCCGGCCCGGACGCGGACGCCTCACGACGCGCCCCCCACGAGCCCCGTCTGCACCTGCAAGGTCTTGCGCCGGGCGATCCGGACCGCCCGCCCCGGAATCAGCTCCCGCCCCTTCACGCTGCCGAAGAGATACCCCTCGCTCGGCGGACACGACATCAGCAGCCCGGGCGTGTTGACCTCCTGCAGCCTCCGCAGCAACGACTCGTTCAGCCCCCGCCCGGCCCCCGCCGACGACCGCGCCACCACCAGGTGCAACCCCACCTCGTGCCCCAGCGCCAGATGGTCGAGGAGCGGGGCGAACGGCTGCGTCATCGGCCCGCCGCCCACCATGTCGTAGTCGTCGACCAGGATGAACAGCCGAGGCCCCTGCCACCAGTCGCACAACCGCATCCGCGACGGAGCGATGTCCTCGCCCGGAACCCGCTGCTTGACCGCCCGCGCAGCCCCGTCCACCAGGTCCCTCAGCATGTCCAGGGAGACCGCGTGCCCCAGCCGGTACGCCTCCGGCACGCTCTCCACCAGCTCCCGCCGGTAGTCCACCGTCATGATCCGCGCCTCGGCCGGCGTGTACCGCTCGGTGATGCCGCGCGCGACCAGCTTCAGCAGGTTCGTCTTGCCGCTCTCCGTGTCGCCCACCACGATCAGGTGCGGGTTCTCGGCGAAGTCGTGCCACACCGGCGCGAGTTCGTTCTCGTCCAGACCGATCGCGATCCGCAGCCCGTTCTCGCCCTCCGGCTCCGGCAGCTCCTCCACCGGCAGCGTCGAAGGCAGCATCCGCACCCGGGGCGCGGCGGGCCCCGTCCAGTTCTCGCCGATCGCGGCGACCAGCCCCGCGACCCCGTCCGCGAGGTCGTCGGCGTCCTCGACCCCGTCGACGCGCGGCAGCGCCGACAGGTAGTGCAGCTTGTCCGGGGTCAGTCCCCGCCCCGCGCTGCGCGGGACCGTCGCCGCCTTCCGGGAGTCGATCTGGGAGTCCATCGGATCACCCATCCGCAGCTCCAGCCGGGTCCCGGTCTGGTCGCGCACCGAGGACGACAGCTCCACCCAGCGGGCGGTGGTGACCATCAGGTGGACGCCGTAGTTGAGCCCGCGGGCGGCCAGCGCGTTGAACGTGGCGATGTGCCGGTCGAAGTCCTGGCGCACGGTCGCCCAGCCGTCGACGACCAGGAAGACGTCCCCGTGCGGCTCGTCGGGGAACTCGCCCGCCGCGCGCCGCTTGCGGTAGGTCGCCATGGAGTCGACGCCGTGCTCCAGGAAGAACCGCTCCCGCCGGGCGAGCAGTGTGGTGACCTCCGCGATCGTACGGCCCACCCGTTCGGTGTCCACCCGCGCCGCGACCCCGCTCATGTGGGGCAGCCCGTCCAGTGAGGCCAGCGTGCCGCCACCGAAGTCGAGGCAGTAGAACTGGACCTCGCGCGGGGTGTGGGTGAGCGCCAGCGCGGTGATGAGGGTCCGCAGCAGCGTGCTCTTGCCGCTCTGCGGCCCCCCGGCGATGGCCACGTGGCCGCCGGCCGCCGACAGGTCCACGGTCAGCAGGTCGCGCAACTGGTCGAAGGGCCGGTCCACGACGCCGACCGGCACGGTGAGCCGTCCCCGCAACGGCCAGTCGGCCGTGGTCAGGCCGTAGCGCGGATCGGGGGAGAGCGGGGGCAGGATCTGGTCCAGGGTGGCCGGCCGGTCCAGCGGCGGCAGCCACACCTGGTGCGCGGGCGGCCCCGCCCCGCGCAGCCGGTCGAGCGCCACCGACAGCAGCGTCTCCCCGCCGCCGTCCCCCTCGCCCTCCGGCTCGGGCTCCGGCTCGTCGGGCCCGCCCGCCGGATCGGGGTCGGCGGGGGCGCGCGGCACCACCCACTCCGCCGTCCACGGCACCACCTGACGCGCCACCTGCGCCTGCACCACGGCCCGCCGCCGCCGGTACGGCCCCGAGACGTACGCGGCCCGGAACCGGGTCAGCGCGTCGACACCGCTCTTGAGGAACCCGGCACCCGGCTGCGCGGGCAGCTCGTAGGCGTCCGGCACGCCCAGCACGCCCCGGCTCTCCATCGCGGAGAACGTCCGCAGACCGATCCGGTACGACAGGTGGCTCTCCAGCTGGTGCATGCGGCCCTCGTCCAGCCGCTGCGAGGCCAGCAGCAGGTGGACCCCGAGACTGCGCCCGAGCCGGCCGATCATCACGAACAGCTCCATGAAGTCGCGGTGCGAGGCGAGCAGTTCGCTGAACTCGTCGACCACCACGAACAGGCTGGGCAGCGGCTGCAGCGGCGTCCCGGACTGCCGCGCCTTCTCGTACTCCAGCGCGGAGGTGTAGTTCCCGGCGGCGCGCAGCAGCTCCTGCCGCCGGATCAGCTCCCCGTGCAGGGCGTCCTGCATCCGCGCCACCAGCGCCACCTCGTCGGCGAGGTTGGTGATGACCGCCGAGGTGTGCGGCAGCTCGTCGAGGCCGAGGAAGGTCGCGCCGCCCTTGAAGTCGACGAGGACGAAGTTCAGCGTCTCGGAGGAGTTGGTCAGCGCCAGTCCCAGCACCAGCGTGCGCAGCAGCTCGCTCTTGCCGGAGCCGGTGGCGCCGATCAGCATGCCGTGCGGTCCGGTGCCGCCCTGCGCGGACTCCTTGATGTCCAGCTCCACCGGCCTGCCCTCACCGCTCACCGCGATCGGCACCCGCAGCCGGGCACTGCCGGTCGCCTTCTCCCACAGCGTGGCCGGGTCGTGCCGGTGCAGATCGGGGATGTTCAGCAGCGAGGTCAGCTCGACGTCGTCGGCGAGCGGCCTGGAGTCGTCGCCGCCCACGCTCATCCGGTACGGCGCCAGCAGCCGGGCGAGCGCGAGCGCGCCCGCCGTGCCCAGCCGGTCGGGCCGGCCGAGCACCGTGGACTGCTCCTTGCGGTCGCGGTCGGTGCGCACCAGCGCGACACCGGCCTCGTCCACCTCCAGGCGCAGCGTGGTCCGGCCGGGCTTCCAGGCGAGCGCCCCGGTGAGGTCGAGCACCACCGCGTTGCGGAAGCCGTGCCCGTCGAAGCGGTGCCCGGCCGGCACCGTGCAGCCGTCGATCACGACGACCGTGTACGGCTCCTCACGTCCCGGGACCGCGTCGGGGTCGGCGCCCGGCCGTTCCAGGAACTCGGCGCCGAGCAGGTTCTCCAGCTCGGTGAAGGCCGAGGCGATCAGACGGGCCGGTCCGGCGCCGTCCTCCTCGTGCCGGTGCAGGCTGTGCGGCAGCCACTTCGCCCACTCCCACTCCGCGCGCCGCTCGTCCGAGACGCACAGCGCGATCCACAGGTCGTCGGGGGAGTGGAACACCGCCAACTGCGCGAGCAGGGCCCGGACCTGGGCGCGTATCCGCTCCTCGTCCCCGCGGAACAGCACCTTCGACCAGGCCCGCAGGTAGATCGCGATGGGCTGGTCCCGGACGGTGGAGTAGGCCCGGGTGAAGCTGCGCAGCGCGTGCGCGCTCAGCGGCTCCAGGTCCTCGACGGGCTTGGTCGACAGCGGCGTCAGTTTCATCGCGAGACGCTGGTCGCCCACGCCCATCCGCACCTCGGCGAAGTCCTCGTCCGACGACCGCCGCTCCCACAGCCGGGTGCTGCGCACCAGCGACGACAGCGCGTCGGGTTCCGGATGGCGCCAGGCGAGGGCGCGCTGCTGCTCGACGATGGACGCCCGCACCAGGCGCCGGGTCTGCCGCAGGTAGCGCAGGTAGTCGCGGCGCTCGCCCTTCATCCGCTGCTTGCGTTCGCCGTTGCGGCGCATGACCTGACCGAGCATCATGCCCGCCGACGCGATCACCATCACACCGAGCGCGATGTAGATGAATCCGCCACTGCCCTGGCTCATCCCCGGCCGCATGAACATCAGCATCATGGAGACCGACATCAGCGCCATCGGCAGATACGTCCACACCGCGGAACTGTCCGGCACGACTTCCGGGAGCGTGGGCGGCTCCTGGAGACTCAGTTCCCCCGACGGCATTTCCGGCCCTTTGCGGCGGGCCGGGCGGCGGAACAGGATCACGCTCAACGAACGTCCTCCTCAACGATTTCTGAAGGAATTCCGGGGGAACCCCGCGTAAACGTCGCGGAAACGTCGCGGGTTTGTCCGTAAAGGGTCAGAGTCCCGCGCGACGGCGTCGGGAAAATGACCGGGAGGTGTCGTGAAGCCGAACTCCCGGAGTGGTGTTGCGAAAAGCCCGGCACACGGTCAAACTCGTCGGCGCATGCCCCGTCCGACTTCTCCGTCGCGTTCGGCGACCGGCCGGTGTGCCGCTGCCACCTTCCAGCCACCGCGTATCGCGTGGTCCGCCAGAAAGTGTGAACCCCGAACCCATGACCGACATTCAGACGGCGAGCCTGTGCCGCGTCACCGTACGTGCTCCGGCCAGGACCGTCGACCTGGCCGTGCCCTCCGACGTCCCCGTCGCCGACCTGCTGCCCACAGTGATCGGTTACGGAGGGGACGACCTGGAGGAATCCGGCCTGGAGCACGGAGGCTGGGTGCTCCAGCGCCTCGGCGGTCCACCGCTCGACCCCGAGAGTACCTTGGACTCCCTCGGTCTGCGGGACGGAGAGGAGCTTCATCTGCGGCCGCGCACCGAGGCGTTGCCCGAGGTGCACATCGACGACCTGGTCGACGGCATCGCCGACGGCATGGACCGCAGGCCGCACGGCTGGAGTCCTCAGGCCGGCCGGCGGTTGCTGCTCGGACTGGCCGCGGCCACCCTCACGCTGGGCATCGTGCTGCTGGCCATGCCGGGCACGGCGGGCTGGACGCGGGCCGTCGCCGCCTCGGCCGCCGGACTGCTGCTGATCGCCGGGGCGGGCTCCGCCTCCCGTGCCGTCGGGGACGCCGGAGCCGGCTCGGTGCTCGGTCTCATGGCGGCCCCCTACTTCGCCCTGGCGGGCTGGCTGCTGCCCGGCGGTGACCTGGGCGGCGCCGACGGCGAGGCCGTCCTCGGCGCCCGGCTGCTGGCGGCGTCCGCGGCCGGCGGCGCGGGCGCGGTGCTCGCCCTGGCGGCGGTCGGGGTGTACCCGGCGCTGTTCGTCGGCGCGGCCTGCGTCGCGGCGGCGGGCGCGCTCGGCGCCGCCCTGATCACCCTGGACCTGGCGCCGCAGCAGGCGGCCGCCGTGGTGGCCGTGGTGGTGGTGCTCTTCGGCGGGTTCGTCCCGTCGCTGTCGTTCCGGCTGGCCGGCATGCGGATGCCGCCCCTGCCGACCAACGTCCAGCAGTTGCAGCAGGGCATCGACCCGTACTCCTCCTCGGACGTCGACGCGCGCTCCGCGCTGGCGGACGGCTGGATGACCGCCCTCTACGGCGCCATCGGCCTGGTCTGCCTGCCCTGCCTGGTGGCGCTCATGGCCGCGCCGGGCCTCGCCGAGGTGCTCACCGTCGTGGCCCTCTCCCTGCTCCTGCTGCTGCACAGCCGGGGGCTGGGCAACGTCTGGCAGCGGCTGGCGCTGACCTGCGCCGGGGCCTGGGGCACGGTCCTGCTGCTGTTCGTCTCCGCGCGCTCCCTCGCCCCGGCGGACCGGCTGACCCTGACGGCCGGCCTGATGGGGCTGGCCGCCGCGATCACCATCGCCTCGTGGACCGTGCCCGGGCGGCGGCTCGTCCCGTACTGGGGGCGCGCGGCCGAACTGCTGCACTCGCTCGCCGCCCTCGCCATCCTGCCGCTGACGCTCTGGTCGATGGGCGTCTACGGCCGGCTCCGCGGCATCAACGGCTGACCCGGGAGAACGGCGACATGCACAGCAAGCGCGACCAAGTACAGGCGCACCTCTTCATCATGGGCCGACTGGCCTCGGCGATGCTGCGCTCGGAGCCCGACGCCCCGGAGAGTCCGCTGGGCCGGACCAACCGCGGCGCCGCGATCGGCGTGATCATCGCCGTGCTGGTGTGCGCCGGCGCCTTCGTCTTCGGACTCATCAAGCCCGGCGGCAACGACTCGTGGCGCTCGGGGGAGAACCTGATCGTCGACAAGCAGACCGGCGCGCGCTACCTGTACCTGGACGGACGGCTGCGCCCGGTGCGCAACCACGCGTCGGCCCGGCTGGTCACCGGCGGTGAGATCGGCGTCACCACGGTGGGCACGTCCTCGCTGGCCGGCACCCCGCACGGAACACCCGTCGGCATCCCCGACGGGCCCGAGGCGCTGCCGGGCACGGGTGACCTGGACCGGGGCCCCTGGCTGGTGTGCTCGGACGTCCTGCCGCGGACGACGGGCGTCGTCACGGCGACCACCACGCTCGTCCTCGGCGCCGACGCCCCGCAGGACGTGCCCGGCGGCAGGCGCCTGGGCGAGGACGAGGGACTGCTGGTCACCGGCCCCGACGACGCCGCGTACCTGCTGTGGCGGGGCAGCCGGCTGCGGCTGGACGGGCGGGCGAAGGCGGCCGAGGCCCTCGGGTACGGCGACGTCACCCCGCGTCCCGTCTCCGCGGCGTTCCTCGACGCCTTCCCGCTGGGACCCGACCTGGCCCCCGCCGACGTACCCGGCCGGGGCGAGAAGGGCCCCGAGCTGGCCGGGCGGGACACCAGGATCGGGCAGCTCTTCAAGGTCGACGTGCCCGGCTCCGCCACCCGCCACCACCTGCTCACGCGGGAGGGCCTGGTCCCCCTCACCGACACCGGCGCCGCCCTCCTGCTGGGCGACCCGCGCACCCGGGAGAAGGCGTACGGCGGGGGCGCCGCGACCGTGGCGACGCTCGGCGCGGACACCCTGGCCGGGCACCTCGCCCCCGACGCGCGGAGCGCGGAGTCGGCGAGGCTGCCCGCGACGCCGCCGAAGACGGTCGCCGTCGCCACCGGCTCGGTGGCCTGCGCCGAGGTCGACTCCGCGGACTCCGGTGTGCGGGTGGGCGCGTCGGTGCTGCCCCGAAGCTCCCTGCCCGGGGCCGTGCAGGCGCCGGCGCCCGAGGTCGAACCGGGCTGCCTGAAGGTCGACTCCATCGCCGTACGGGCCGGGAAGGGCGCGCTGGTACGGGCGTTGAGCGCGAGCGGCAGCGCGCTGGGCGACACCACGTACCTGGTCACGGACGAGGGCGTGAAGTACCGGCTGCTGTCCCGGGAGGCGGTGAAGGCGCTGGGCTACGAGGGCGTCGAGGCGCGGACGATGCCGTCCCCGATGCTGGCCATGCTGCCCAGCGGCCCGGACCTGACCCCCGAGGCGGCGGCCGAGGGCGAGGCGCGGGTGACGCTGCGGTGCCCCGGGCGGTAGCGGGCGGGAGGGGCGGACGACGGGCCCCGCCGGTGATCGTCCGGAAGGGGAATTCT
Source organism: Streptomyces sp. NPDC126497 (assembly GCF_040302425.1). Lineage (NCBI taxonomy): Bacteria > Bacillati > Actinomycetota > Actinomycetes > Kitasatosporales > Streptomycetaceae > Streptomyces > Streptomyces sp. NPDC126497. The sequence goes on along the minus strand of NZ_JBEORT010000027.1, from coordinate 57,617 downwards.
TGGCGTCCGTCCGGTCACCGCGCGTTGAACCGGACATCCGGCGGTGTCCGGCGGACGGCGCCGGGTGCCCGATCTGTCCGGCTGAATTCACCGTGCCGCTCACTTGAGCGGCGCGAATTCCGGGTTATTGCTCACATGAGCTTCCCGGGAGGGGAGTCGGTGGTTCCGCAGGAAATTGCCAAACAAGTTGCGGCCTGCATAGCATCTGGCCACCCCATGACCCCGGCGAATCATCCGTGATCGCAGGAACGTTCTGTCTGCCCACGGAGCGACATGGGGGCCGCAGCCCGGTGAGTGTCACCGAAAAGGGAGTTCTCTCATGGCCATGCAGCAGTCCGAAGAGCGCGCGACCCGCAACGGGATCATGGCGCTGGAACAGGCCTTCACCGGTGTCCAGCGCTGTCAGCAGGACGTCCAGACCACGTCGCACACGCTCGCCGCGAATTACGGGGGCGTGGACGGCGGAAAGTACAAGAAACTGCTGGAGCAGTGGGACGAGCACGTCGACACCATCCTGATCAACCTGGACCGGATGGTCGACGAGCTCAACACCACCCTCACCGAGCACGGGCTGGTGCAGGGGTCCACCAGCGACGCGATCGACTCGGAGTACTCGCGTTCCACGCAGGTGTTCGACGAGCTCAACGGCACCAACACGTCGTCGAACTGATCCCCGGCGCCCCCGGCGGACCCCCACGCCCCTCAACTCTCGTCGTTCTCCCGGTGAATCGAGGACTCTGATGGACTTCTCCGACGGCTACATCTACGTCGACTACAACCATGCCGAAGGCGCGGCCGACGACATGGTCAGCCAGTCCCAGGCGATCATGAGCATTCTGGCCAACCTGGAGATGGAACTGGCCGAACTCCGCAACAGCTGGATCGGTGACGACCGGGACGTCTACAGCGAGGTCCAGGCGAAATGGGACAACGCCGTCGAGAACATCAAGACCCTGCTCGCCAACCACTCCGGTCTGCTCACCGAGATCTCCCACCGCTACCGTTACACGGAGCAGAACCTGACGCAGCGGTGGGGCGACATCAGGATCGGCAGCCGCTGACGGCCGGCCGGTGACGGAAGGGTGATCGCGTGGCCGTCACGGTCCTCGACAGCACGTTCCTGAAGAATTTCATCAACAACCAGATCGATGGATTCCGGACGTCCCTGGAGAACATCCTCAAGGACAGCCCGACCGCCGGTCCGGCGATCTCGTTCATCGCGGACAGCATCTCGACCACGACGATCCTGTCCTCGAAGCCGCTCGTCCTCGGCCCCATGGCCGACGAGAACAGCGTGGTCGGCGGGGGATCCCTGAACAAGGTGATCCAGCAGGGCGCGGGCGAGGTCGAACGCATCCTGGAGGACCAGACCGTCCTCTTCGAGGACCTCGAACAGGCGCTGTGGGACACGATCGACGAGCTGGCCAAGGCCCAGGGGAAGAACCTCGAGAACATCACCGCGGACGAGTTCATGGACATCTTCGAGGATGTCGACAGTGACCTCGGCAATTCGGGTGGAAACGAAGAGGAAGAGTAGCGGAGTCCGGCGATGGCCAGCCCCAAGGACAACAACGACGACTACTGGAAGAAAGCGGTCGACCTGCTCACCGGCTACGTTCTGCCGGAGCGGAAGACGTTGTTCGACACCCTCAAGGGCAACGACGGCATCCCGATGATCCACGTCCGGGTGGAGGACGAGGGCGGTCCGGGTTATTCGTCGGGTTTCCTGTCCTCGGGTGGTTGGGGCACGCGCAACACCAACTACACCATCCCGTACTACCAGCCGGCCGGAAACGGCACGGACGTCTCCGACGGCAGCCACCTCTACCGGTACCGCGTGTACATCACCTTCCTCGCCACGCCCTCGGCCGCGCCCCCGAGCGGGGAGAACGTGATCGCGAAGTTCGAGAAGACGAGCAAGGTCCTGATGGACAAGGGCGGCTCGAACAGCGAGGGCGAGAAGCTCGACTGGGACACCAGCGCCCTGGTCCAGTACATCTACGGTTCCAAGGCCGCCCTCGATCAGCTGACGATGTGGCCCTACTCCACCCATGGTTTCGAGGACCGCGGCATCAAGGTGAGCGACGGCACCTACGTCGACCTGCTCACCTTCACGAAGACGGCCCAGGCGTTCGACCGGGTCGTCAAGTTCTTCCAGGACAGCGCGGTCACCATCGGCACGTGGGACACCGAGAACATCGGAGAGGGCAGCGACTCCTGGGACGGCACGTCGGCCGCCATCTTCAAGGAGCTCATCCACAAGCTGGCCCGGAACTACGAGGGGTACGCCGACCAGATCGACGGCAAGGGCACCGGGGGCTCCGCGGTCACCATCGACATGGTGACGGTGACGTCCGAGCCGGCCCGGGCGCTGGCCGCGGCCCAGGGTGTGGTCCTCGAGCAGGCGCAGAACCTGCGCAACGCCTGGGTGGCGTGGAGGGCCGAGAGCAACCCGCAGCGCTGGCTCTACGACATGCTGGAGCAGGCCCGGTACAACCTCATCGACGACCAGTTCGACAAAACCGACTTCGAGACGGTGTCCAGTGGCTCCGGGCCGTACACCACGTGGCACAACTACGTGGTGTCGACCCCCGGCTTCCGGAACGAGATCGTCATCGACGGGAAGCCGTACGGCAAGCCGAGCGACATGACCACGTGGAAGGCGGTCGCCGACGAGGCGGTGCGCCGGTGGGAGCAGTCCGTGCAGGACTGGCTCAGCACGAAGGGCGCCGAGGCCATCGTGGCCATCAACAAGGCGTTCAAGGAAGCCGAGAAGGCGTTCGACACCAGCATCACCGACAAGGACGACCGCTCCCTCTCGGAGATCTCCGCCAAGGAAGAGGCCGCCGCCGAGAAGAAGAAGGCGGAGGCCGAAGCGGCGGCCGCCAAGGCGGCGGCGGAGAAGGAGAAGGCCGAGGCCAAGGCGGCGGCGGAGAAGGAGAAGGCGGAGGCCAAGGCCGAGCGGGACCGCGAGAAGGCGGCGGCGGAGAAGGAGAAGGCCGAGGCCAAGGCGGCGGCGGAGAAGGAGAAGGCCGAGGCCAAGGCCGAGCAGGCGGCTGCCAAGGAAGCGGCGGAGAAGGAGAAGGCGGAGGC
>NZ_JBEORT010000027.1:0-54425 GCF_040302425.1 Streptomyces sp. NPDC126497 | reverse complement strand
CGAAGGCGGAGCAGGAAGCCGCGAAGGCCGAGGCCAAGGCCGAGCAGGCGGCTGCCAAGGAAGCGGCGGAGAAGGAGAAGGCGGAGGCGAAGGCGGAGCAGGAAGCCGCGAAGGCCGAGGCCAAGGCCGAACAGGCGGCTGCCAAGGAAGCGGCCGAGAAGGAGAAGGCGGAGGCGAAGGCGGCGGCCTCCGAGCAGCAGGCGTTCGTCCTCGCGCAGAACCAGAAGGCGCAGGACGAGGCGAAGAAGGAACGGGAACGGGCCGCGGCCCAGGCCGAAGCCGACCGCGCCGAGGCCAAGGCCGAGCAGGAGGCCGCCAAGGAAGAGGCGGCGAAGGAGAAGGCGGAGGCCAAGGCGGAGCAGGAAGCCGCGAAGGCCGAGGCCAAGGCCGAGCAGGAAGCCGCGAAGGCGGCGGCCGAGAAGGAGAAGGCCGAGGCCAAGGCGGAGCAGGAAGCCGCGAAGGCCGAGGCCAAGGCCGAACAGGAAGCCGCGAAGGCGGCGGCCGAGAAGGAGAAGGCGGAGGCCAAGGCGGAGCAGGAGGCCGCGCAGGCCGAGGCGAAGCGGGAGCAGGCGGCCGCCCGGGCCGAGGCGGAGCGCGAGCAGGAAGCCGCGAAGGCGGAGGCCGACGCCGAGCGGGAAGCCGCGAAGCGGGAACAGGCCGACGCGCAGTCCAGGGCGGAGGCCCAGCAGGAGGAGGCCCGCCGCGAGGCCCTGCAGGAGAAGCAGCAGGCCCGACTGGACGCCGAGAACGCCAAGGCCGACGCGCAGGCCGACTACGAGCAGCAGAAGGCCGAGGCCCGCGCCGAGCGCGACGCCGCCCTCCAGGAGGCCGACCGTCAGGAGGCGGCGGCGCGACAGGAGTACGAGCGGGAGAAGGCCGAGGCCCAGGAGCAGCGGGACCAGGCGCGCCAGGAGGCCGAGCAGGAACGCGCCGAGGCACGTCGGGAGTACGAGCGGGAGATCGCCGCCGGCACCGACGAGAAGGAGGCCCGCGAGGAGTACGACCGGCGCATCGCGGAGATCGACGCCGCCGAGCGGGAGGCCGTCGAACGGGCGGACGCCGCCGAGGCCGAGGCCAGGCGCGAGTACGACCGGGTGAAGGCCGACGCCCAGGCGGAACGGGAAGAGGCGCGCACCGAGGCCGAGCAGGCGCGCAAGGACGCCAAGTCCGAGTACGACCGGCGCATGCGCGACATCCAGGCCGAGTACGACCGGATCAACGCCGATCAGAAGAACATCGACGAGCTGATCCGGCAGCGCATCGCCGACCTTCCCCAGCCCCCCGACCTCTCCGCCTACAACGGGGGCGGCTCTCCGGGCTCCGCGGGCTCCGCCTACTCCTCCGTCTTCAACGACAACCTCTACAACCAGGACGACCTCGCCTCGGCGCTCGGGCGTCCGCAGAGCGGAGACGCCCTGGCGGGCGTCTCCGCCGACGGCACCGGCACGGGTTCGGGCTCGCCGGGGATGTACCCGCCGATGATGCGCGGCGCGGGCGGCGAGGCCGGCGGCGGCAGTGGCGAGCGCACCAGGACCGTCATCGAGCCCGGGGTCGGACGCTCCGGCCGGACGGCCGCCCCGCAGACCGTCGACGACGAGGAGCACCGCGTCGTCCCCAGGACCACGCAGACCAGCAGCAGCGCGCCCTTCATGCCGCCGATGGGACCCATGGGCGGGGCGGGGGACAGGCCGCAGACGGAGAGCGGGGACCGGGAACGGACCACGTGGCTGGCCGAGGACGAGGACGTCTGGGGCACCGACGAGGGCGGCGCGCCGCAGGCCCTGGGACGCTGAGGGAAAGGGGAGCGGGATGAGTCAGCCGATGGAGGACCGGGTGGCCCAGGCGATGGCCCACCTCAGGGCGGCGGAGGAGGCCGCGGCCTCGGCACGGGCCGAGCTGGACGCCGCGTCGGCCACCGCGCGTTCGGCGGACCGGTCGGTACGGGTCTCCGTCGGCGCGAAGGGGGAGCTGACCAGCCTGGAGTTCCTCGACGGCAAGTACCGGACCATGGCCGCCGCCCAGCTCTCCGCGGCGGTGCTGGAGGCCGCGAACACGGCGCGGGCCGAGATGGCCCGCCGGGTCGTCGACCTGCTCGACCCGCTCACCCGGATGACCGCCCGCGGCGCCGCCCCGGAGCGGATGGGCGTCGACTGGGGATCGGTCTTCGGCTCGCTGCTCAGTGAGACCGCCGTGGCGAAGGGGCCCACGGCGATGAGCAGGCTCCGCGACGAGATCGTCGAGGACGACGAGGAATCCGCCGCCCCGCACGGGGCGGCCCGCGCCGCGGGCGACGGACGACGGGGACGACAGGGGGGCGCGTGACCATGGCCGGCAACTACTCCGCCGACATCGAGGCGATCCTGCAGAGTTCCCGCCACCTCGCCGACGCCGTGCGCTACGGCGACGAGATGCTGCCCCGGTTCGAGACCGGCTGCGCCGAGTACGCGGGCTGGTGGGGCGACGAGGGCGGCGACGACGAGTTCGCCAACGCGGTCGGCGAACAGGTCCGGCGCGAACAGGAGCAGGTGAGGGACACGGTCCTGTCCATCACCGGCGGGTTCATGGCGCTGGTCGACGCGGTCGCCGCGGAGGCCGACCACGTGCAGCGGCCGCAGGTCCAGGCGGTGGAGGACATCGAGGCGCACGGCTCGGAGAGCGGGAACAGGCGCTGAATGGCCATCATGTTCCCGCCGGGCCTGCGGGAGTTCATCGAGGTCTACGTGGGCGCGAACGTCGCCACCGGCAACGAGGACCGGGGCTTCGACAGCCGTAACCCCTACAAACGGCTGGCGGACGACGTCCGGGACCTCTCCGACGCGATGAAGGGGGCGATCTCCACCGCCGGGAACTCGCTCCCCCCGCGGATCGCCGGGGAGTTCATCGCCGCGATGAAGCTCTTCGTCGACGACAACGGACAGAACCACCTGCAGAAGTTCTCCGACGAACTCCGGGACCTGGGCGCCCAGCAGGTGAACCGCTCCATCAAGCTGTCCGAGGCGAAGTACCAGATCCTCATCGAGTTCATCCTGATGAACATCGAGCTGGCCCTGATCGCCGCGCTGGCGGTCTTCACCGGCGGTACGTCGCTCACCGAGATCGCCATCCAGAAGGCGCGCACCGCGCTCACCATCCTGCTGATCCTCCAGCGGCTGGGACGCGCCATCCCCACACCGCTCTCGGTGCTGCTGGAGGCGATCCAGGAGGCGTTCGTCGCGTTCGCCTCGCAGCTGATCTCCATGACCGCGCCGGACGACCCGGAGCGCCGGCGCACCAAGTTCGACTGGACGGACATCGGCCAGTCGACGGTCGCCGGAGCGTTCGCGGGGCTCTTCGGAGGCGTCTTCGGCGAGGTCGGCGGCAGGTTCATCAACAAGTACTTCAAGAACAACAACTTCTGGAAGGAGGTCTCCGAGCTCCCGTTCAGCTTCATCAACGAGGGACAGGCGGAGACCTTCGCCGAGGCCTTCACCGGCCTGATCTTCCTGGGCACGTTCACCCTCAACCCCGGCACGTTCCTGAGCGCCGGCCTCAGCGGCCTGATCTTCGAGGCGGCCTCCAGCGGGGCGGAGTTCGGCGGGAAGTTCGTCTACAAGAACTACTTCCAGAACACCGGCTCCGGCGACGTCAACGACCTGCCGGGCGGCGGCAGGGGGAGCGGCGGCACGAGCGCGAGCGGCGACCGGTACGAGTACGAGAACCGGTACGACGACGCGTACGACGGCGGAAGCACGTACCAGGACCTCCACGACGGCACGTCCGGCGACCCGTACACGAGCAGCGGCACGTACAACGCCCCGTACACGAGCAGCGGCACGTACCGGAGCACCTACGACGACACCTACGGCGAGGACTCCGTCTCCTCCGTCGGCGACACCAGCGACACCGCGTCGGTCTTCAGCGACACCAGCGACGTCTCGTCGGTCTCCTCCGTGTCCTCCTCCTCGTCCTTCCCGGACCACGGCACGGTCCATGGCGTCGGCAACAACGCCGGCGCGTACGGCCTCCCGGGAGCGGCGGGCGCGGTCAAGCCGTCGTACTCCACTCCTCCGCCGAACACGTACGAGAACCCCTACCGGGACTCCTCCGTGGACGGCCTGGACACGGACACCGTCTTCTCCGCCCTCAACCCGTCGGTGACCAGGACCCCGGGGACCGACTGGACCGCCGGCACGGACAACATCCTGCCGGTCGACAGGTCCGCCACCGTCGGCTCCTCCGCCCCGGACCTGCCGTCGACCCGGACGGGCGGCAGCGGCTTCACGCCGGACGGGACCGAGCGACAGCGGTCGACGGACGACGACACGACCCGGTTCACCTCCGACGGACAACGGCAACAGCCGCAGCCGAACGCACAGGCGCCCCTCGCGCCCCCCACCGCGTCCACCCCGTCGGCCGCCACGTCCCCGGGCCACGCCGCGCCGAACGCCACTGCGCAGTCGCGGCCCCAGACCACACCGTCCGGCGACCCGGCGGTCACTGCCGAGACGTCGAACCCGGACCCGCTCGCCCCGGACGACGTCCGCACCCCCGCGCCCGAGGAGCCCGGACCGTCCCGCCCGTCCTCCGCGGTGCCGAAGGCCGAGACCCGGACCACGTCCGATGACCCGCAGCCCTACCGACCCGTGCGCACCGAGTCCGAGGAACTCCCGGCCGCCACCGGCTCCACGGTGGAGCCCACCCCGGCCGTCCCCCGCGAGGCGCCGGCCTCCCAGCCGGTCACCGCCGACGAGACACCGCTCAGCTCCCGGGCGCCGGACGGGATCCCGACCGGGGAGTCCTCCGAGCCCGGCTCCCCGGACTCGATCGACATGATCATGGACTGGGAGGAGGGCCGGGACGCGTCCGAATCCGAGTTCGGTTCCGAGCCCGGGTCGGACCCGGCCGCCGAGGCGCTGTACGACCGGCTGCTGGCGGACGTGTTCGGTCCCGCGATCGGGACGAGCCACCTCCACCCCGCCCTCCGCGACACCCTCGCACACCTCGACCAGCTCCGGCAGGCCGTCCCCGCGCTCCGCGGCGGCCCGCTCGATCTGGACGCCCTGACCCGCCAGGTGCTGCTCCTGGACCCCGCCCACCCGGTGACCGACGCGCAGCGCGGCGAGCTGTTCCGGGTGGCGATGGACCCGGAAATGGAGTCGGCGGGCAGCCTGGCCGCCCTGGCCGCCTTCCACCTGGAACTCCGCGGCGTGCTGTCCCCCACCCAGGCGCTGACCGCCGACGACGGCGGCGTGTGGGGCCGCAACTGGACGAACGCCACGATCCCCGGCCTCGACCTCACCGAGGTGGGGAAGGTGGTCCGGCAGCCCGACGGCACCCTGGGCCGCGGCGACGTGCAGCCCGCGCCCTGGCACCGGCCCGGTGAGCCGGAGCCGTACGTCGTCATGGCGGAGGGCGACCACCGGCGGATCGTCGTACGCGGCCACGACGGCGCCCCGCGCCAGGTGCCGATCGACGTGTTCGCCGAACTGCTGGCCCGCGACCCCCGGCTCGCCGCGCTGCCCCCGGGCACCCCCGTGGTGCTGCTCGTCCCCGACGCCGGCGCCCGCGGCCTGGAGTTGCCGCGCCAGGCGGCGGACCGGATCGGCAGGGACGTCTGGTCGGCCAACGGCACCGTGAAGGTCTCCCCGCAGCGCGACCCGTCGCAGCCGTACGTCGTCTCCCTGCTGTACGGGGAGGGGCTGTTGCGCGCCGACTGGATCCGCAGCACCCCCGGCCAGGTGCTCGACCCGGCGGAGCGCGAGAACGCGCCGGAGTGGGAGCGCGAGATGCTGTCGCACAGCGTCGTCGACGGGGGCGCGACCATCGGCAGGGGCGTGTTCGAGGACTCCGAGGCCCCGCGCCGGATCGCGGCGCTGAAGCTCGCGACGGAGTCGTCGGAGCTGTGGCACTACGACCCGGTCACCAAGGAGGAGACCAAGGACGACGAGCCGGTGCCGTTCGCCGGCAAGCCGGTGTACGTCTTCGGCGGCCACGCCCGGTCGGGCGCGACCCGGGTGCCGACCACGACGGACCCGAGGCACCACACCCGTGGGCCGGCGACCGGCGGGATGCTCAGGCGGCGTCCGAGCCTGGCGCAGCTCCCCGAGGACCACGGCGTCCTGATGGAGGCGTGCTCGAGTGCCAAGCCGCCGGGAATCGTCCGCACCCGCAGGGGCATCGACGACACCTTCGTCCCCGACCCGCTGGCGGTCCTCAGCGAGAGCCAGCACGTCGCCAACGAGACCGGGCGCACGGTGTACGGCGGCACCCATATGGTCAGCTTCGCGGTGCGGCCGGACGGGACGTTCGTCCACCGCCTCTACACGGACTCGCGGGGGCGGCGCGGGAAGTGGGTGGAGCACCGGCCGGAACCCGCCGGCGAGCTGCTCGACGACCGCGCCCGCGCGGCGGGCCTGCACACGGACCCCGAGCAGCCGGTCACGGACGCCACCCGCGAACGGACCCTGCGGCTGGTGCGCGCGCTGCGGCAGGCCTTCGGCGCGGCGATCGAGGACGACAGCCGGTACGGCGATCTCCTCGCCGGGATCGGCGCGCTGGAGACCATGCGGGCGGCCGACCCGGTCCTGCGCGGCCTCGGCCCGTTCTCCATGGACCTGTTCGACCGCGCGGCCCACGCCCGCCGGCCGGGTGCCACCGGCCCCGACGCCCACCGGGCCCTGCTCACCGACGCGGCCGACGCCCTGTACCGTCGGCCGGGCGCCGTGCTCTCCGACTTCGTCACCCTGCCCCACGTCACCGCCGCCGCGCAGCGGCTGGGCGGTCTGACGGACCAGGGCCTGGACACCGAGGCCGCCCGCGTCCTGTACCTGGACGGCGGACCGGCGACCGTCGGGGAATCCGAGCGGGCCCGGCTGTTCTGGGCCACGGTCAAGGCCCTGGAGTGGGAGAGCAGGACCCCCGACCCGGACGCCCTCACCGGCAGGGTGCTGCACCTGGACCGGCCCGATCCGGCCCGGCGACCCGAACTGCTCGACCTGGTCGCCCGGGCGGCGGCCGTCGGCGTCGACGTGGACAACCCGACCGAGCTGGGCGCGTTCCACCTGGAGACCCTGGGCGCCCTGGCCCCCCAGACCCAGTTGCTCGACCTCAACGGGGTGCCGACCGGGCGGCGCTGGTCCCCGACCCCGCCGGACGCGGCCACGACCACGCTCACCGACCGCGTCGTCGTCGCCGCCCCGCAACCGGGCGGCGGCTACCAGGCCGTGGGCCAGGAACGCCCGCCGTGGAGCGCCCCCGGCGGATCGCCGGCCTACCTGGTGTGGGCGGGCGGCGGCCCGGACCACCTCCTCATGACCCTGCCCGGCGGTTTCCGCGCCCGGGTCCCCTACGACGAGGTCGCCGAGCTGCTGGCCCGCGACCCGGTGCTCAACACCCGGCCGCAGGACACCACGGACATCGTCCTGGCCGTCCCGAAGGCGGTCCCGGCGACATCCACCGCACCGACCGGCGGCGGCACCCCGGACACCGATCCGCGGGCCGTCGTCGGCGCCGGGACCGGCCGTACCGTATGGGCCTCGCGGGGCAGTGTGAGCCTGGCCCCGACCGGACCGTCACGGCCGTACGTCCCCTCCCTCCTGCCCAGCGCGCCGGGGCGTCCCGCGGCGGCCGACTGGGCGGCCGTCCGGCCCGGCGCCGACGGCACCGGGCCGGACGACGTCACCTTCGCGGACCGCCACACGACCGAGGTCCCCTCCGTGCCGCCCGCCGCCCTCGCCGGCCTCCTCGATCCCGGACCGGCCGGGGGCCTCCGGACTCCGTTGCCGAGCCTGGACGGCGTGCTGGCGGGCCTCGACACCCCGTTGCCGAACCTGGACGGCCTGCTGGACGGCTTCGACGCCCCGTTGGCGGACCACCAGGACGACGACACGGACGGAGACCGGGGGGAGGAGCCGACCCCGGAGGAGGCCCGGCACCGGGAACTGCTGGCGGACGTCTACGGCCCCGACGTCCTGTCGAGTCCCCTGTACCCGGACATCCGCGACGGGCTCGCGCGCCTCGACCGGCTCCGCCGGACCGACCCCCTGCTGGAATCCGGCCCGCTCGACCTGGACGCCGTGGCCCGCCGGGTGCTGCTCCTGCACCCCGCCGACCCGGTGAGCAACGTGCAGCGCAGCCGGCTGCTGGGGCTGGCCACGGCACCGGAGGCACGGGCGGCGGGCGGTCTGGCCGCCCTCGCCGCGCTCCACCTCCAGCGCCAGGGCGTGCTGTCGCCCACCCACGCCCTGACCACCGGCCTCGACGGACGCCCCCGCGGCCGCGACTGGACCCGGGGCAGGGACGGGCTCGACGACCTGGACCTCGCCCGCACCGGAAGGACCGGACCCCGGGCCGACGGCAGCCTGTCACGCGACGAGGTGGGGCCCGCGCCCTGGCACCGGCCCGGCGGCCCGGACCCCTACGTCGTGCGGGCGGACGGCGACCGTGACCAGATCGTCGTACGCGGTCACGACGGCGCCCCGCGCGAGGTGCCCCTCGACGTGTTCGCCGAACTCCTCGCCCTGGACGCCGAGCTGAGCGGCCTCCCGGCGGACGTGCCGGTGCTGCTGCTCGTCTCCGACGCCGGCGGGGGCGGCCTGGAGCTGCCGCGCCGGGCGGCGGACCGGACCGGCAGGGACGTCTGGGCGGCCAACGGGGTCGTGGACGTCGCCGAAGGCCCGGACGGCAACGCCTCCCACCCGTACGTCGTGCCCCTGCGGAGCGGCCGGGGCAGCGACCGCACCGACTGGATCCGCAGCTCCCCCGGCCTGCTGCCCGACCCCGCGGAGTCCGCCCGCGCCCCCTTCTGGGAACAGGACCTGAACTCCCACACCATCGTCACCGACCAGGGGTCGATCGGCAGGGCCGTGTTCAAGGACGGCGACCGCGTGCGGCTGCTGCGGGGGATCCGGCACGCGGCGACGGCGACCGACCTCTACCACGTCAACCGGCAGGACGGGACCTGGGTCAAGGACGACGAGCCCGTCCCGTTCGCCGGCAAGCCGGTGTACGTCTTCGCCGGGCACGGCTTCCCCGGCGAGACGGCGCTGCCGACCCGCTCCAACCCCCGCCACCAGAAGCGGGGGCGGGCGGTGGGCGGCATGCTCAGGCGCCGTCCGAGCCTGGCGCGGCTCCCCAAGGACCACGCCGTCCTGATGCAGGAGTGCTTCGCCGCGACACCGCCGGGCGTCACCCGCAGGCGCAAGCTGGTCACGGACACGTTCGTCCCCGACCCGCTGGCCGACGTCAGCCAGAGCCAGCACGTGGCCAACGAGACCGGCCGGACCGTCTACGGCGCCACCCAGGAGGTCGGCTTCAAGTTCGAGGCCGCCGGCGGGGTCTCCCACTACATGATCATGGATTCGCGGGGACGGCGCGGGAAGTGGGTGGAGCACCGGCCGGAGCCCGGCGACGCCGCGCTCGACGACCGCGCCCGCGCGGCCGGCCTGCACACCGACCCGGTGGGGCCGGCTTCGGAGGAGGTCCGTGAGCGGACGCTGCGGCTGGTGCGCGCGCTGCGGCAGACGTTCGGGGTGGCGATCGAGGACGACGGCCACTACGGCGAACTCCTCGCGGGCATCGGCGCGCTGGAGTCCCTGCGCGCCGCCGACCCGGTGCTGCGCGCCGCCGTCCCGTTCAGCCTGGACCTGTTCGAGCGCGCGACCCGCGAGATCCGCGCGGCGGAACACGGCGACCCGGACGGCGACCTGGGCCCCGACGCCTACCGGGACCTGCTGGCCAGGGCCGCCGACGCCGTGCGCCGGGACCCCGGCGCCGTGCTCACCGACCTGGTGACCCTGCCGCACGTGATCACCGTGGCCGAAGGGCTGGACGGTCTCACGGACGAGGAGGTGAACGACGAGGCGGCCGGGCTCCTGGGGCTGGACCCGGACCAGGTGGTCATCGGGGAGCCCGAGCGGGCCCAGTTCCTCTGGGCGACCGTGAAGGCCCTGGAGTGGGAGAGCAGGACGCCCGACCCGGTCGCCCTCACCGGCAGGGTGCTGCACCTGGGCCGGCCCGACCCGGACCGGTTGCCCGACCTCCTGGACCTGGTGGCGCGCGCGGCGGCCGTCGGCGTCGACGTGGACGACCCGGTCGCGCTGGGCGCGTTCCACCTGGAGACCCTGGGCGCCCTCGGGCCGGACACCCTGCTGCTCGACGGCTCGGGCGCCCCGGCCGGCCGGAGCTGGACGCCGGGCCCACCGGGTGCGGCGGTTGACGTCACGTCCGCCCTCGTCATGGCGGCGACACCGGACGGCGGCCACCGTCCGCTGCGCCGGGCGAGGATGCCGTGGACCACCGACACCGCCAAGCCCGCCCCGTTCCTGGTGCGGGGCGAGGCCGGGCCGGACCACCTCACCATGGAGCTGCCCGGCGGATTCCGCGCCGCGGTCCCCTACGAGGAGATCGCCGAACTGCTCGCGGTGGACCCGGTGCTGAACGACTTCCCGCGCACGGCCGACATCGTCCTCGCCTCCACGACCCCGACCCCGACGGACCCGCGGGCCGCCGACCGGCGGGCCCTCGTCGGCGCCGGGACCGCCCGCGGCGTGTGGGTCTCACCGGGGCCCGTGGGCCTGTTCGCGCAGCGCGATCCGTCCCTGCCGCACGTCCTGTCCCTGCTCCCCCTGGCGGACGGCCGGCGTCAGCAGGCCGACGACTGGTCGGCCGCCCGGCAGGCCCCCGCGTCCCCGGCGGACACCCATCTGTCGCCCACCACGGCCACGGCCGGGGGCGGGACCGTGGCCCCTTCCGGCCCGCCGCGGCCCCCGGAGCCGGACCCGCCGTCTCCGGACGCCCCGCGCCTCGACCCCGCCATGGAGCCCCCGCCGAGCCGCCGCACCCCGGCCCGGTTCGAGGACGGCAGGCGGATGCCCGCGTACGTCGACGACCTCCGGTCGCTGCTGCCGTCCGGCCTGACCCCCGCCGAGCTCGAACAACTCCTCGCCAACCCGGGCACGTTCGGCCAGAGCACGGTCGTCCTGCGGGGCTACGAACAGGCCCTGGACGCCATCGACCGGGAACTGGGGAGCCGGCCGAACGCCCGGCCCAAGGACGGCGCACGACTGCTGGACGACGTCCGGCAGACGCTCCGGGACAAGCCGAAGACGCTGGCGGACGGCAAGGGACGCCCCTTCCCGTACGTCACCGCGGACGGAAGGAGGCGCGTCCTGTGGGTCAGGGCGCGTCACTACGGCAACTGGACCCCGTTCGACGACGGCGTCGGCGCCTCGACGAAGATCGACAGCATGCACCGGGCGGCCGCGCTCTTCGGGCTGACCAAGAACATGCAGGCCAACTCCCAGTACGGTCTCGGCGGGCCGATCGGCCCGGCGGGCAGCGCGGCGTTCGGCGGCTTCGGCCGGATCGCCGTGCGGTTCGGCTTCATCGACAAGGTCGGCTACACCCTCACCGACCAGCGCATGAACCAGATGGAGACCCGCACACTGGACAAGTCGCGGGCGTACCTGGACGACATCCACTACGAGATGAGCGTCACCGACGCCGCCGGACGGGAGATCACGGACACCGACACCGATACAGGCACCAAAACCAGGACCGACCCGGCCCCGCCCGTCCGGTTCGCCTTCGGCATCCGGGGCGGCCTGCGCGTGCGCCTGCCCGACAGCGTGACCAAGATGCCGAAGCCGGGCCGGATCCCCCGGACGATGACCCTGGACCGCGACTCCCAGTACCGCTTCGTCCGCATCGAGGGCTTCGGCCCCGTCGCGGCGATCCGTGACTGGGCGGCCGCCCGGATCGGAGCCCTGCCCGGCAGTTCGGCCTACACCGAGCTGGACAGCTTCTTCTCCGGCGACAGCTTCCAGCGGCACGGCGGCACGATGGCACGCGGCCGCATCGCCACCCCGCAGCTGTTCGCCGACGACAAGAAGAAGTCACCGCTGGGCGCCTTCGTGGTGGAGGAACTGATCCCGCTGTCGGCGGTGCTCGTCGGGGAGACCGACCAGGCCGAGATGCGGGACATCAACACCTCGACGGTCCGCAGCGAACGGAGCCGGGCCCACGGCAGGAGCCTGCTGCTGCAGGCCGTCGCCGGACCCGCCTTCAACTTCCACGACCCCGCCGCGGCCCCCTTCGACCTGCGGCTCCAGCTCGGACCGACCCTCCAGGCCTCGTTCGCGAAGACCTGGTCGGCCGGACTCGGCGCGGCCGGCACCCTGAAGTCCGCCGGACAGGTGAAGGGCCCCAGGACCGCCCTCTACCTGGTCGTGAAGTCGGTGCGGGTGCGCCGGTCCGGTGACAGCACACCGCCGACGCGCTTCCTCACCTGGAGCCTGGACCGGATGACCAGCTCCGAGGCGCGGCGGCTGGCCGGATGGGACGACGGGACCACGTTCGCCCTGCGCAACGGCGTCGCCCCGCCGTTCGCGCCCGCCTACCTGACCGTGGACCGGCCGCGCACCCTGGGCATGCACCGGGTGAAGGAGTTCGCCTTCGACGACGGCCGGCGCACCCGTGTCACACCGGACGCGGCGGACGGCGTCGGCCGCACCCTGCTGGACGCGTTCGCCGACGGCCTGGTCGACGCCATCTCGAACCTGCGCCAAGGCCTGGTGGTGCCCCTCGACCAGCTGCTGCCGCCGAACCTGCCGAAGGGCTGGCGCGCCCGCCTGGGCGAGATGCTCGAACGCGATCCCGACCGGGTGCTCCGGGCGGCCCGGAGCCTGCCCATGCCGCCCCGGTGGACCGACCCCGTCAAGTACCGGATCGCGCTCCAGAACACCCTGCAGGTCCTCGGCGTGCTGTCCCAGCAGAACGTCACCGGGGGCCTGGAGGGGCTGACCACGGTCGGCCTGCCGATCAGACTCACCGACCCCGGCACCGCCGGACAGACCTACTACACCGTCCTGGTCCACGGGACGCTGACCGGGCGGCGGTACGAGGGCAGGGACGACAGCGAGGGCATGCGCTTCAGCGCCCAGGGCGTCGACCGGATCGACGGCCAGACGAGCGCGAAACGAGGCCTGGAGCTGGGTTTCGAGGGCACGTTCTCGGGCCGCGACAACGACCGCGACGAGGCGGGCCTGCCCCGGAACACGCTCGGGCTGACCCTGGGCGCACGCGGGGGCTGGCAGTGGGAGACGGAGACCGCCTTC
The DNA here is from genome assembly GCF_040302425.1 of Streptomyces sp. NPDC126497. Classification (NCBI taxonomy): domain Bacteria; kingdom Bacillati; phylum Actinomycetota; class Actinomycetes; order Kitasatosporales; family Streptomycetaceae; genus Streptomyces; species Streptomyces sp. NPDC126497. The sequence continues at coordinate 41,331 of NZ_JBEORT010000027.1, read as the reverse complement.
GGCTCGACCGTCACCAACGAGCCGATGTCGGTGAGCAACCAGCCCACCCACCTGTACCGCTACGACCTGTCCCTCACCGCGACCATGAGCGGCTACTGGCGGCCCCGCGGCCTGCTCCGCGGTCTGGGCCTCGGACTGCCGGGCCTGCTGGTCCTGGACGAGCCGGTCAACGTGCTCTTCGGCCGGACGCCCCTGGGCCACCTGCGGGGCGGCGGTCCGAGGACCGGGCAGGTGCTCATCGGCGTCCCCGTCCAGCACACCCCCGACGCGGACCCGCACGCGGACGGGGCGCTCAACCCCTACCTGTCCGACGAGTCCGCCCCCGTGCACATGGCCACCGAGCGGGCCCTCGCCCTGGCCAGGGGCGACCTCGTGCTGCCCGCGGACCCCGGCGCGGGCCGGCCCGCCGGGCGGCTCGCCGACCGCGGGACGGACCGGTTCAAGGAGTTCCGGCAGCACCCGTTCGTCATCGTGAACGTGGTGGTGTCGCCCGTCCTCCTCGCGGAGGTGGACCGGGTCCTGGGGGCGGCCTCGGGCGACGCCTGGCAGCTGACGAAGGAGGGCGCCGCCACCCGGGACGCGGTCCTCCGCTCCTTCACCCCCCAGTCCCTGACGTCGGGCTTCGACCAGAGCTCGGGGCCGCTGGGCCTGGTGGGCAGCGGTCTGCTGGGCAAGGGTCCGTACGGCGAGCTGTGGGGGACCTTCCGGTACGCCACGGCGGTCGAAGACCTGCGGGCCCTCACCCCGTCGATGTCCATGGACACCGAGATGACGCTCGGCGGGACCCGGCAGGCGGCCGGCAAGGTCAGCAACAGCACCAGCTTCGTCTTCGGCGGCCAGCTCGTCTACTCCGTCGCCCAGAACCCGGGCCACGGCCTCATGGGCGCGTACGGCCTCGTCGCCAACCCCCTGTCGACGTCCCACACGCAGAGCCGCAGCGTCGTGCGCACGGTCGTCGCGGACATGAACCGCAAGGGGTTCACCCACCAGGTGCTGGTCGCCGGCGACGTGCAGCACTGGTTCGCGCTGTTCACCAGCCGGCTGGGCACGGGCCGGATCGGAACGGCCGCGGCGGCCAGGACCTTCGTGCCGAACCTCTTCGCCGGGGCGGCGGGGACCGCGCTGACCGGCCGGGGTGGACTGCTGGGGCACCTGCCGGAGAAGAGCGCCCACCGGATGGGGCTGATCGACGACGGCATGGGCGACGTCCCCCGCTACACGGACCGGCTCTGGGCGCCGCAGCCCTGGATGCGCGGCACCGCCTTCGGCACGTACGCGGTGAACCCGCTGGACCCCACCGACGCGCTGCTCGCGTTCGACCGGCGGATCGGGAGACTGGGGCTCGACGACGAGAGCCGGGAGCGGATCCGGCAGCTGGTGACGGCCCGCGCCACGCGGGCGCTGAAGGGGGAGATGACGACCACCGCCCCGTCGACGCCGGTCAGGGCCGGAGGCTGGGGCTGGGACAGCGTCCGGATCGGCAGCCGGCAGGTGCGGGCGCGCGTCGAGCTGATCCCCGGGACGCCCGTGTTCGAGGGACTCGACCACAGCGCGGAGCTGGAGGAGAACCGGCGGGCCGTCGAGACCGCCCAGCAGAACTCGGAGTCCTCTTCCGGGGCGGACCTGGGCCTGCTGACCAGCCAGCTGGTGCACACCGGCAACACCCAGGTACCGGCCGCCGGACCCACCTACACCGAGGGCGGCTCGAACCGGAAGACGGTCTCGTCGAGCCACACGGTCACCACCGTCACGATCTACCGGGCGGCGTCCACCGAACCGCACGCGGAGATCGTCACCCCGTACCGGATGCGGATCACCCTGGAGGCCGACGACACCCCCCGCACCGGCACGCCGGACGGAGCGGAGCCGGCGAAGGGGGAGCCCACGGCCCTCGACCGCTTCCGGGGCCGGCTGCGCATCGTCGAGGAGGGCGACGTCGGAGAGCTGCGCGAGCACGTGCCGCTCAGCCTGATGGAGCCGGTGCGGCCGGGGGAGGACGAGGGGGCCGGCCGGCGGCTGCCCGCGCCCGACCCGGCGGCCGACCCCGCCCTGGCCGCTCCGCCCCGGCCGATACCCCTGTCCAGGGCGGTGGAGGAGCTGACGGTCCGGGACGGGGACGGCGTCGTACGGCCGTTCACCTTCCCCGAGAACGGCATGCACCCCCGCGGGGTCATCGGCGTCGAGAACATCCGCACCGCCGGCGAGCTCCTCCTCACGAAGGCGTACGACGCCGGCTTCCCCCTCCAGGCCCTGGAGGCCGAGGACGGTCCCGACGCCGCCGCTCTCACCGACCTCCTCCGCAGGACCAGGCGGACCGGGCTGACCCGCCTGGGCACCGGCTCGGCGCAGGCCCTGGAGGACGGCACCAGCTCCACGGCGGTCACGGCGTTCTTCCCGCGCACCACCGAACCGGGCGGCTACCAGGTGGCGGGGCTGACCGAGAAGTCCCTCCTGGGCACCGACACCGGACAGCTGTCACTGCGCTCGGCGCCCGACTTCAGCCGCGCGCTGCTGCTGACGGTCGCCGACGGCAAGAAGCTGGAGGTGCTCAGACGGTACGGGGACAACACCGGCACGTCGTCGTCCGTCGAGCACAGCCAGTCCTCGAGCCTCGGCGGCGGCTTCCTGTACGACTCCCCGAACAACGCCGGACTCAACCAGATCGGAGCCTTCGGCCCCGGCCCCAACGACCTCGACGGCGACGGCATGCCGGTCGGGGACGACCACCTGACCTCGCGCAACCTCAAGCCCCCGACGGGCCGGTCCTTCCTCTTCGCCGTCCCGGCCACCTGGATCGGCGTCGGCGACGTGCACCGCGGCATCGTGGACTCGAGGCTCGCGAACCGGATCCGGGGCGGGACCCTCGCCAAGGCCAGATCGGGGCCGCAGGCGATGAGGTCCGAGGCGTACGTCGTCACCTGGATCCGGGAGGACGTCGCCCGCGACCTGCGGATCGTCACCGACGCGAACTTCCCCGAGCGGGTCTCGAAGGCGTGGGACGCGGTCGGGAAGGCGAGCAAGGCGTGGGTCGACGCCGACAAGGCCTACTGGAAGAAGCGGCGCGCCTCCGGCGGGCTGCGCGCGGACCTCGACGCCGCGCAGGCCGCCCTCGACAAGGCCGCCGGGGTCGTCCGTGCGGCCATGCGCCCGGTCGACCTGGCCCGGGCCGACGTCGACACCGCGGACACCGCCCTGCGGCAGGCCGAGAGCGACGCGCGCCGCGACCACGACCTCGCGGACAGGTCCGTGGCCGCCGCACAGGCCGAGGTCGACGCGTTCACCGAGAACGCGTACGGCTTCGCACCCGAGCACGACGGCTGGGCGGAGGTCCTGCGGGAGGAGGAGGACGCCGCCCTGGCCCGCCTGGCCGACGCGCGGGAGGCCGCCGGGAGACTGCGGGAGGCGGCCGATCTGCGGCTGGAGACCGCGCGCACCGGGAAGGCGGCGGCCGAGGCGCGGCTCGACGCGGCCCTGCTGTCCGCGCGGGCGCCCGGCCGGGACCTCGACGAGGCCACCGCCCGCCGGGACGCGGCACGCGACGCCTTCGAGACCCGGCGCGCCGAGCTGGAGGCGCTCAGGGACGCGGCGGAGAAGGCCGCGGCGGAGTACCACCGGGTGCGGGCCGGGGCGGACCAGCTCACCCGCTGGCACCGGCTCGCGGCCACCGCGGAGGGCCGCGAGGAGCTGGACGGTCTCCCCGAGCCGCCCGAGGTGACCTACCAGGCCCCGCCCAAGGCACCCGCGGCCGAGCGTCCGGGTCCGCCCCGCTACACCAGGGAGACCACCGAGGAATCGGGCACCGTCCTCACGTCCCCCACGAAAGCGACGTACACGCTCCAGGAGGTGCCGAGGGACGGCGACGCCTTCTTCCACGCGTTCGCCCTCGGCCTCGAACGAGCCGCTCCGGGGCTGCTGGCCGCGCAGGGCATCGACCTCGACGATCCGCGGGCGGTGTCCGACCTGCGCCGGAGGATGGCCTCCTGGCTCACCGACCACGCCGACGAGGACCTGCTGGCCGCCGTCACCCCCGACCACACCGACGCCTTCAGCGCGCAGGAGATCGCCGCGGCGGGCCTGGACCTCGGTACGGACACCCCCGCACGCCGTGAGTTCGACGGCCTCGGCGGCCTGATCCCGCACATCGCCGACCTGCCCCCCGAGGTACGGGCCAACCTGGCGATCACCCAGCTCCTCCGCCGGGGCGACGCCCCGTCGGAGGCCGGCTGGAACCACGGTGCGGCGGACCTGCTCCCGCTGCTCGCCGCCCGCGCCTTCGGCGTGCGCGTCACGGTGGTCGGGAGCGACGGCGCCTTCCAGGACTTCGCCCCTGACGACCCGACAGGACTCGGGAACCTCCGGGGACTTGTCGACGCATCCCCCCACCCCGGCGCACACGTGGTCCTGAGCCTCGACGACCGCCATTACCAACCGGCCCTGCCGGCCGAGCCCGCTCCGGAGCCGGACCCGGAACCCAAGCCTCCGGCCCCGGAGCCGGACCCGGAGTCGAAGCCGCCTGCCGCGAAGCCGGATCCGGAACCCAAGCCTGCGGCCCCGGAGCCGGACCCGCCCCGAGGGGACCGCAGGAAGGGCACCGCGCCGGAGAACGACAGCGGTCGGGCGCCGGGCCGCCGGGTGCCGGTGCCCGGCACGGGGGAGTGCCTCCTGTACTCCTTCATGGCCGGCGACCCCGTGCACCTCCGCAGCCGTCTGCCCGGTCTCGCCGCCACCGACCGCGCCGCGTACGACTGGCTCGGGGACCCCGACGCGGTCCGCGACGACCTGCGCCGTCAGGCCGGGTCCGGCACCGTGGACGGCCCGTCGCGGACCGCGCTCCGCGCCATGCGGTCCCACATCGAGGACTACGTGCGCCGCAGCGCGGGGCGGCTGCACCCGCAGATCGTCGGTCAGTTCCGGCAGACCGCCGCCGACGCCTTCGCCGCACGGGTCCGCGGAATGAACCGGGCCGAGATGCTCTCCCTCCTCGCTCACCACGACGTCCGCCAGGTCCCCGTCCCCGAGGCCCTCGACCCCGCCGATCTGCTGAGAAGGTACGTCGACGCCCGCATGGCGTCGGGCCCCGCCGACCCGGGCGTCTCCCCGCAGGACGCCCGGACCGTACTGGAAGCGGAGGCCGAGGACCTGGGGCCGCGCCGGCTGTTCGAGTACCTCGGGCAGCACGGCCTGCTGCCGGCGCCCCGCGACCTCGACGACACCGCACTGGGCCGGCTGCTCACCACCGCCTACACACAGAGCGCCGCACCGCTGGACGGCACGGAACTGCCCGCGCTCCTGGACGCCGTCGTCCGCTGGGAGGACAGCTGGGGGACGCCGGAGGGGGAGGCCTTCCTGCCCCTCGCCGCGCACGCGTTCGACCTGCGGGTCGACGTGGTGCGCTCCTTCCCGACGGGCCCCCGACGGGTCAGCAGTGCCGGTCCCGACAACGCCACGCGGCAGACGGAGGTCTACTACAACGGCGCCGACCACTACGACGGCAGCGACGCCGCAGCCCGCGACCGGTTCGGCGACCCGGTCCTCCCGAAGCGGATCAAGGACGAGGAGCGCGACCAGGACGGCGACGTACGGCTCAACCCCCTGTGGGTGCCGCTGGACGAGGTCGATCCCGACCTGCTGATCACCGGCAACCGGGACGCGGTGTGGCTGTACACGGTCACCGACGACGGGCGGGTGATCCTCGGCACGGAGGACCTGAGCGGGATCGTCACGCCGGAGCAGTTCGACGCGCTGCTGGCGGGGATGCGGGAGAAGGACCCGGCTCTGACGGCGGAGGCACTGCGCGGGACGCTGGACGGGCTGGGCCACACCGGCATCGCCGCCGGTTTCGCCGGCGACGGAGGGGAGGGGGCCGGCCGGACGCTGCCGGGCCGCAGCCGGGTGTCCGGCGAGTTCCGCTGGAGCGAGAAGCTGCGCTCCTGGGTGGTGAACGACAAGTCGGGCCGCTACATGAGCGGGTCGGTCCGCCCGGGTCTGGACGCGGCGGAGGCCGCCGACTGGCTGACCAACGTGGCGGCCCTGTTCAGCGACCGGCTGGGCGTCGTCGTCCGCACCGACCAGGTGAAGACCGCCCCTCCGCCGGCGCCCGCACCCCCGGCGCCCGCACCCCCGCCGTCGGCCCCCACCGCCACCCCGGCCGACCACGATGCCCCGGGGCCCCGGAAGGAGACGTACGAGCCGGGCACACCGCCCGGTGACGACACCGGCACGCTGGACGTCGCGCGCCGGGCCGGCGCCGTGCTGCACCGTCTCGGCCACCCCGTGGTACTGGCCGGAGCCGCCCGCGCCCGGGTGCAGTTCGGTCACCCCCGGCCGCTGGGCGCCGTGGAGTTCCACCTGCCCGCGGCCACCCCGCCCGCCGTCGACGGGATCCGCGCGGCGCTGGAGCGGGAGATGCCCGGAGCGTCGGTGCGGGTCCGGCCCGGCACGGGCGACGGCCGGGTCCTCGGCCTGTCGGTGGACGGCGTCGACATCACGGTCACGGCGGTGGACCGGCCGGCCCCCGGCACGGTCACGGTCGACGGCTTCACCGTGCCGCAGCCCGCGGACTCCCTGGCCGACGCCGCCCTCGCCCTGGCCACCGGAACCGACCCGGAGCTGCGCGGCCGCGACCTCCTCGACCTGCTGTGGGCACTGCACCGCACCCCCGCCGACGGCCCCCGCACGATCACGCCGGTCCTCGCGCGCGAGGACGCCTACCGTGCCGTGCGGCCCACCGGCGCCGCCGGCTCCCTCGCCGTACGGCTCAGCGAACTGCTCGACTCCGCCGCCCGGGACCCCGACGCCCTCGCCCGCCACGAGGAGACCTGGAGCGCCCTCGGCGTCACCGACGCCGACCTGCCCGCCCTGAGCGCCGAGCTGACCGCGCTCGCCGACGGGCTGCGGGTCCGCCCGGAGGTGACCGCGGACCCGGTCCGGGCGCTCGCCGCCCGGCTGCCCGGCCTGTCCGCCGCCGACCGCGACGCGGCCCTGGCGTCGCTGCCGCCCGCGCACCGTGAGCGGCTGGCCTCCGACCCCGCGCTCGTGGACGCCCTGCGCGCCAGGGTCACCCCGACCGGGGGCGCCCCGGCCGGGATCACCCCGGCCGAGTTCGCCTCGGTCGCGGCGCGCCTCATGACGCAGGTGCCCGACGGGGTCGAGCAGCCCGTCTCCGCCGGCGACCGGGCCCGTGCCCAGGTCGCACGGCTGCTGCGGGACCCCGACGTCGCGGCCCGGCTGCTCAAGGGCGGTTCGCGGGTCGTGGTGGTGCCCAGGAGCGAGGCCATGACGTCCCTGGACGCCTTCCGCCACCTGCGGGGCGGCGTCACCGACGACGGCCGTCCCTGGGAGACCGTCCGCGGCGCCGGCCTGCGCAGCGCGGCCGTCACCGAGGAGAACCTGCTGGGTGAGCGCACCACGGTCCCCGACGGCGAGTCCGCCCAGGCCGACGGCTACTCGACCACCGTGCACGAGGTCGCCCACATCGTGCACCTCCACGGTCTGGACCTCGCCGACCGGCAGCGCGTCACCGACGCCTACCGGGCCACCGCGCGGGCCGGCGAGGCGGGCTCCTGGCCCGACGGCCCCCTCCACGGCCACGACGCCGACGGCCGCCGCAGTGCCCCCAACTACAGCAGCCGCGACGAGCGCGAGTTCTTCGCCCAGCTCACCAACGTCTACCTCAGGGCCAACGGCGGCAACGACCCCTACACCGGGCTGCCGCGCAACAACGACGGCCCGGAGTGGGTGCGCGCGCACCAGCCGGACCTGTACCCCCTGCTGCGCCGGCTGTACGGCGAGGGCCCTGTGCCCCGGCCCCGCCACCCGCGCAGCGCCGCACCCGCCCGTCCCCGCGGGGTGCGTCCCGCGGACGTCAACCCCGTCGAGGCCACCGACGTCGAGAACGAGGCGCTGGCCCGTGCCCGTGCGCTGTGGGACGTCGCCGAGGGCGCCCCGGGCGACGGCGGCGACGCCTACGTGGCCGTCCGCGCCCTGTGGGACGGCACCACCGGCGTGCACGCACCGCAGCCGCACACCCCCGCGCCGCTGCCGCTGCCGCACCCCATCCCGGTGCCGGCGACGGGGTCCGCCGCCGCGCCGCCCACCGACGGCGCGGTCCAGCGACGCCTCCAGGAACTGTGGGCGCTCGTCGACGCCACCTTCGGCTCCCAGCCGCTCTCCCAGGACCTGCGCAACGGACTGTTCAACTCGCTGCGCGTGATCGAAGCGGCGCGCGCCGGACACCCCCGCTTCGGCGCCGGCCTCGACCTGGAGGGCATCACCCGGACGCTGCTGCACCTGGCGCCGGACGCGCCGGTGGACGCGGCCCTGCACTACGAGGCCCTCACCCTCGCGAGCAGCGCCCACCGCCGGGGGCGCGCCGGCAGCCTGGACGCCATCGCCGCCTACGGGCTGACCCGGCAGGGTTACCCGCAGCAGTCCGCGCTCAGCGGGGCCGACGGCGCGCCGTACGGCAGGAACTGGACCGGACGTCCCGGCATCCACCTGCACATGGACGTGGTCGCCGATCCCCGGGGCGTCCGCCCCTCGCCCTGGGGGTCCGCGGCCTACGCCGTGGTGGCCGAGCGGGACGCCGGGGGAATGCTGCTGGCGGACGGACGACCGGTGTCGGACGAGGAGTTCGCCGAACTGGTGCTGCACGACCCGGGACGGCGGCCGGACGTACCCGTGGTGATCCTGATCGCGGAGGAGGACGGCCGCAACGAGGTCCTCGCACGGGTGATCGCCGACCGCACCCGCGCCCGCACCTGGTTCACCTACGGCGACCTGCGCCTCGAAACGGCTCCGACCGGCCGCCGGGTGCCGTTCCTGACCGCGCCGGCCCCCGGGAGCGATCCGGCCGGCACCTGGGTCCCCGCCGACCCGGGCCTGGTCCCGCACGACCCGGAGGCCCTCGTCAGGGCCTCGGACGGCACCCTCTTCCCCGACTCCGACATCCACTCGTACCCGCTGGTCACGGTCGACGGGCAGGCACTGACCGGGCGGGCGTTCCTCGACGCGCACGACATGGCGCTGCGGGAGGAGGCCCTGCGGGTGGTGTCCGCCATCCAGCACTACGTCAACGTCGTGGAAGGGCTGCCCGGCGTGTACGCCGGACGGCAGAGCGGTCCGCTGCCCCTGCCGTGGGGACTGGCCGGCTCCTACATCGCCGTCGGCCACGGCGACAGCGGACGCACCACCCTGCCCCGCCGCAGCACCGGCGCCAACCAGGCCGTCCACCCCCGGCAACTGGGCCGGGTGCTGGCGCGGCGCAGGAGCATGCAGGCACTGCCTCCCGAGGCGCCGGTGTGGCTGCTGCTCTGCGAACTGTCCATGACGCGCGCCGACCAGGACCTGCTCGCCCATCCCCCCTCCGCCCAGTACGTCGCCAACGAGATCCGCCGCACCGTCTTCACCCTGGACCGGCAGATCTCGCCGAGCGAGGCCGAGGGCGACCTGCCGCCGCACCTGGTCGTGTACGACGACCCCGACAACCCCGAGGGCCACGTCGAGGAGTTCTCTCCCGAACCCGGGACCGCCGCCCTCGACGCGCTCGCCGACCTGGGCGGGCTCCCCGACGACCTGCCGGGACGCACCGACCGCGCCCTGCGCTGGGTGCGGGCCCTGCGCCAGACCCACGGCGTGCGCATCGACTCCGACCCGGCCCGCGAGGAGGAGTTCCACGAGCTGATCGAGGGCTTCGGCGCCCTCGAGGGGCTGCGGTTCCAGGCGGCCGGCGACACCGACCCCGGCCCGCTCACCTGGGGCGGACTCCGGCGCACCGTCGGCCGGTACGCCGTCCGGCAGGGCTGGGACCGGTCGCTGACCGCCGGCTCCCTGGCCCACCTGCTGCGCGCCGCCCGCACCGGCCGGCTGCACCCCTCCGACGCCGTGGGACCCGACGCCGCCGCCGCGCCGCCGGTCTCCACCGTCACCCTGGCCCCGACGGACACGGAGCCGCGGCCGGCCGGCCGGGAGGTGCCGCCGGACACCGACCGCGGCCCCGACACCGACGAGGCCGGAAGCGTGGCGGCACCGGACGACGACGGACCTGCCGAGCCCGCCCCGGAGCCTCCTCCGTCCCGGGACGCCTTCGAGCACCGCCCCCGGGACATCACCGACCCGGACCAGCGCCGGCAACTCGCCGACCTGGCCGAGCAGGTCGTGCTGTCCGCCCTGCGGGACCTCAGGGCCGGCCTCCGGCTTCCCCGGATCACGGTCACCGGTTACGGCAACGGTCCGCGCTTCGCGCTGTCCGGTGACGCCGTCGAGCACGCCGGGACGGTCGGCCTGCGGCGGGCGGACGCCGCGCGCGACTTCCTCCGCGACGAGATCAGGCGTCAGCTGGAACTCAACGAGCGGACCGTGCGCGACGTCGCGGACGCACGCGGCCGCACGGTCCGGGCCGAGGACTTCCCGATCAGCACGGAGAGCGGTGGCCGGGACACCGGCGCCACCGGGCGGGCGGCACGGCGGCAGGTGGTCGTCACGGTCGACCGTTCCCCCCTGTCGGGGGCCGTCGCCCGGCTGGCGGAACTGAGCCCGGAGGACTTCGGCCCGGAGGACTACTTCGCCGGCCCGGACCGGCTCGCCAGGAGTCTCCTGCACCTCGACGACAACCCCGGGGACGACCCCGACTCGGACGACGACTCGGGCAGTGACTCGGACGGCGCGTCCACGGACTCCGCTCCCGCACCGGTGCGCTTCGACGCCGACGACCTGTCGCCCCGCGTCCGCAGGCTGTACGAGCTGGCGGACGAGGCGATGGCGGCCGGCCGGGCGACCAGCCGGGAGGCGCTGACCGCCTATCACCTGGGCAGGCAGGGCCTGCTGTCCGACGCCACCCGCCTGACCGCACCGGACGGCACCCCGCTGGGCCGCAACTGGACGGGCCGGCCCGCCCAGGACCTGGACACCTCCTCGTACGACGTGGTGGACGACGACGACCGGAGCCCCCGGCCGTCGCCGTGGACGCGCCGGCCCGGCGCCCCCCTCCCGTACGTGATCGGGACGAAGGACGGCGACCACACGAAGGTCGGGCTGGCCCTGCCGGACGGCGGCAGGCGGTGGCGGCTGTCGCCGGAGGAGTTCGCCGAACTGCTGGCGCAGGACGCGGAACTGGCGGGCCGTGAGGACGGTGCCGAGGTGGTGCTCGCGTCGAAGTACGCCGGCGCCATGGGGCTGGACCTGCCGCGCAGGGCCGCGGCCCGGGTGCACAGGACGCTGTGGTCGCACAGCGGTGAGGCCTCCCTGAAGCCGCACCCCGACACCGGCCGCCCCCGCATCGAGGTGAGCGACGACCGGTCCTTCGGCGACGAGCCGCTGGGCGAGTGGATCGCCAGTGACCCCGACGACCTGGGGCCGGAGGAGGGACGGCCCGAACCCGGGGAGGCCGTCCTGCGCACGATCGACGGGAAGACCCTCCGGGACGCGGACGTCCAGTCGGTCACCCTCACCGACGAGGGCCGGCCCGTGGGCCGCGCGGTACTCAACGGCGCCGACCTGGTCCAGCGTGAGCGGTGGCTCCAGGACCTGGTCCGGTCGACGGAGTGGGTCGTCTACGACCCGGTCACCGGCGAACCGGTCGGTGCTCCCCGCCCGGTGCCGTGGAAGGGTCGCAAGCCCTACTTCTTCCTGGTCCACGGCGTGCCGGGGCAGACCCTCATGGTCGAGCACATGTTCCAGAACAACGTTCCGGTCCGGGGCACGGAAACCGGCGGCTACCTCCGACGGCGCCGCAGTGTGAGCCGGCTGGACCGGGACACCCCCCTCGTGTTCCTGTCCTGCTGGGGGAGCGGCCCGAAAGGGTACACCGCCGCCGCCCTGAAGCGGAGCCGCCCGTTCGTCCCCGACCCGCTCGCCGTCCCGTCGGTGGCCCAGGACGTCTCCAACAGGACACGGCGCGATGTCTACGCTCCGGACAGGGAGCACTTGAGCCGCCACGCGCACGGGAAGCTGTACGACCACGGCATCCCCACCACCCCGGCGAACGACCCGGTGGACATGGTGAAGCTGCGTCCCGAACCGACCCCGGACGAACTCGACGCCCTGGCCGCGCGGGCCGGCCTGGAGACGTCCCCGGACCTCACTCCGGCCATGGCCCGGGACACGGCACTGCGCCTGGTCCGCGCCCTGCGGGCCACGTTCGGCGTCGACGTGGAGGACGACAAGGACGTCCCGCCCGGCACGTACCACCGGCTGCTGCGCGGCATCGGCGCCCTGGAGGTCATGCGCCGCGGGGACGGGAACCTGCGGGAGTACGGCGAGCTGACGCTCGACCTGCTCGACCGGGTCACCCGCGCGCACCACGGCCTGACGACCGCCCCCGGCACCCGGCCCGCGCCGCCGGACCCCGACGACGTACGGGCGGTGCTGGAGGCGGCGTCGGCGCGGCTGTCCGCCGACCCGGGGTCCGCACTGTCCGACTTCGTCCCCCTGCCCTCCGTGGACCGGGCCCGCGAACTGATCGCACGGCACGATCCGGACCTGTGGGCCCGCCAGGTGCTGGGCCTGCGCCCTTCGGAGCAGGTCACCGCGGTCCACCGGCAGAACGCGCTGTGGGCCACGGTCAAGGCCGTGGAGGGCGTGGAGAACCACCCCGACCCCGAGGCCCTGACGACGAAGGCGCTCCACCTGCCCGCCGGCGAGGACCCCCGGGACGAGGCCCTGCGGACGGAACTCCTCCGGACGGCCGCCACGGCGGCGGCCCTCGGCCGCGACGCCTACGACCCCACCGCGCTCGCCGCCTACGACCTCGAACGCCACGGCGCGCTGGACGACCGCACCCTCATCACCTCCGTGAACGGCACCGAGGCCGGCCGCAACTGGACGGGGAAACCCGCCCCGAGCCGCATGTGGGCGGACCGCTACGTGGTCTCGTCCGACGGCGGCCTGAACAACAGCCGCGGGGCCCTGGCGCCCTGGCACCGCAAGGGCGCCGGGAGGAGCGGCCACCCCGGCGGGTACGTACTGGACCTGAGCGGCACCACCCCGGGACAGGTCGACATGCCCTGGCCGGACGGCACCACCCGCCCGGTGCCCTACGATGAGATCGCCGAACTGCTCTCGCACGATCCCGTCCTGGCGCAGCTGGACCGGGACGTCACGGTCGTCCCCGTCGGAGCGGGGACGGGGGACGCCGCCCTGGCCGAGGCGATCGCCGCCCGGACGGGGGCCGCCCGGAGGGTGTGGCTGCCGACGCGGCCCCTGCGGCTCCTCGACCGGCGGCCGGCGGTGAACGAGAGCCTCCTCGTGCTGACCTCACCCCAGGAGGACACGGGAACCCACTGGTCGCGGACGGATCCGCCCGCGCTGACGGACCTGCCCTCCGGACCCGCCCCCGACGTCATCACGACCGGCGACGACACCCCGCTGCAGGCGCCGCCCTCCGAGGCGGACCGGCGCCGGTGGATCGCCGGTCAGGTGAGCGAGCAGGACCTGTCCGGCAACCCGCCGGGGTTCACCGGCGCCGAACTCGTCACCCTGGCCGAACTGAGGGACGCGGGCATCGGGATCACCCCCGGCATGGACGTCGAGGCACAGCTCGGCGGAGGCGTCCGGGGAGGCGGACTGCCGCCGCTCGACCAGGTGCGGCTGCTGCTGGCCCGCCCCGGCCCGTGGCCGGACGCCCTCGACGCCGTCGCGGCCACGGTGTCGTACCGGATCTGGCGCTCGGCGTTCACCGACTTCGAGAACGCGTTCCCGGACACGGACGCCGCCCGGGTGTGGGACACGGCCCTCGGGCTGCTCCTGCCGGGCGACCCGGACTCCGTGCTCGCGGAGTGGCGGTACGCCGCGGAGGCGTACCGCGACGCGGTACGCCGGCTCGCCGGCCTGCTGGCGGCGGAAGGGACGGACCCCCGGACGCTCGCGCGTCTCGCCGCCGAGTTCCGGGAGATCCTCGGGCTGCCACCCCTCGGGAAAGCGAACACGGATGAATGAGATGAGTGAGCGGATCGGGGCGGCGGCGCCCACACCCCCCGACGACATCGTCGAGGCCGCACGGCTCGCGCCGGAGCACTGGATCAGCATGATCGACCCCGGCTGGGACGGCGAGGGCGTGCCGCCCGACCGGGTCGTGGTCGGCCGCTGGCGCACGGGAACGACCGGTGAGATCGAGGAGTGGGAGGACAACGAGGCGTACCGCCCCTCCCCGGAAGCGCTCGGCTGGCCCGAGCCCACCGACGACGTCGACGCGGCCCTCCAGCTCGCGGTCACCGGCTACGGACCGGTCGAGGACGCCCTGCGCGCCCTGGCCACCGCCGAGGTGGCGGTGCTCACCCTGCCGGACGGCTCCCCGGTGACCGCCGCGGTGCAGGACGGCAGGCTCGTCGTCCCGGTCTTCACCGCCTCGCCCCATCTGAACGCGGTGGGCGGCTTCGCCTCGGAACGCGTCACCGTCCCGGACCTCCTGGGCCGCCTTCCGTCCGGCCACGCGCTGTACGTCAACCCGGCCGGCCCCGCGGGCACCGTGCTGGAGCCCGGCCAGATCGCAGGGACGCACGCGGGCGGAACACGGCCGGACGGCGCCGATTGACCGGACGGCGCCGGGCCCACCCCCTACCGGGGTATCACTCCGACGTGGCTCCCCGGTGTGACGCCCCGCCCCCCACCGCCGTCCCACCCTTCTCCCCGTCACCGGTCACGAGACGGAGGGAGACGGACGGATGCGCCGCTCCGGGAGGACCCTGACCGTCACCGCAGCCGGGCCCGGGCGCACGTCTCCGACGCACGTCTCCGGACGCCGTCCCGCCGTGCCTAAGCTGGGGCCCATGACATCGGTGGAGGACAAGCCCCCGCGCGCGCTGCTCGCGGGGGCTTCGCGCCGGTGGGTGCGGCTGCTGCCGTGGGGCGTGGCGTTCGTGCTGGGCGTCGCCCTGCTGCCCACCACCATCCGGGTGCTCACCGCCGACTACGGTCTGAACGGCGGCGTCGCGAGCGTGCTGGCCGTCGCGCAGGCGGCGCCCCTGCTGCTCGCCGTCGTCCACCCGCTGCGGGCCTGGTGCGTGGTCTTCGCCGCGGACGTGGCCGGGGCGCTCGCCCTGCTCACCGTCGACTTCGAGGAGCGGCTGCTGTGGCCGTTCCCGCCCATGGGGATCGTCGGGTACCTCGGCCTCTGCCTCGCCCTCGGCCTGCGCGAGCGGCGCCGGACGCTGCTGCTGGTGTGGCTGGTGACCGCGGGCGCCAACACCGGCCTGGCGTTCGTCGCGCCCCACGGCGCCGGCGCCATGGAGGTGCTGCTCACCATCCTCAGCGGCGTCGCGCTCCTGCTCGCCGCCGCGCTCCGCGAACGGTACGAGGCCCAGCGCAGGCTGGCCGAGCAGGAGACGATCAGCGAGGCCGAGCGCGGCCGGCGGACGCTGCTGGAGGAACGCGCCCGCATCGCACGCGAGCTGCACGACGTGGTGGCGCACCACATGTCCGTCATCACGGTGCAGGCGGACACCGCGGAGTACCGCCTGCACGGGCTGCCGCCGGACGTGCGGGAGGAGTTCACGTCCATCGCGGCGGCCGCCCGCGAGTCGCTCGGCGAGATGCGACGCCTCCTCGGCGTGCTGCGCAACGAGGAGGCGCGCGGCGAGCTCGCGCCCCAGCCGGGCCTGACCCGGATCGGGCAGCTGGTGGAGGCGACGGCGAGGGCGGGCGTGCCGGTGGGGTTCACCCCCTGCGACGCCGACGTGCCCGAGGCGGTGGGCCTCTCCGCGTACCGCATCGTCCAGGAGGCCCTCGCGAACGTCGTGCGGCACGCGCCGGGCGCTCCGACACGGGTGTCGCTGTCGCAGTCCGCCGACGACGGGGACGGCGCACGGCTCACCGTCCTCGTCGTCAACGGGCCGCCGCCCGGGCCGCCCGCCGCACCGCTCGAGGAGGGCGGCACCGGGCACGGCCTCGTCGGCATGCGCGAGCGGGTGCGGCTCGCCGGCGGCACCCTCGACGCGGGGCCGCTGCCCGACGGCGGCTTCCGGGTGGCCGCCCGACTCCCCTTCACCGAAAGGAACCCCACGTGACGACGCGCGTCATCATCGTCGACGACCAGGCCATGGTGCGGGCCGGCTTCGCCGCGCTGCTGGCCGCCCAGAGCGACATCGACGTGGTGGGCGAGGCCCCCGACGGCGCGCAGGGCGTCGAGCTGAGCCGGCGCACCCGTCCCGACGTCGTGCTGATGGACGTCCGCATGCCCGAGATGGACGGCCTCGAAGCCGCCCGCCGCATCCTCGCGCCCCCGAAGGACGTGACGCACCGGCCGCGCGTGCTGATGCTCACCACGTTCGACGTCGACGACTACGTCTACGAGGCGCTGCGGGCCGGTGCGAGCGGCTTCCTGCTGAAGGACGCGCCGCCGGCCGACCTCATCTCGGCGGTACGCGTCGTGGCCTCGGGCGACGCGCTGCTCGCCCCCTCCGTGACGCGCCGCCTCATCGCGGACTTCGCCCGGCAGCGTCCCGTCGCCCGGGGCAAGCCGGCGCTGCGGCTCAAGGCCCTGACGGAACGCGAGACCGAGGTCCTCACCCTGGTGGCCCGCGGCCGGTCCAACACGGAGATCGCGTCGACACTGGTGCTGGCCGAGCAGACGGTGAAGACCCACGTGAGCCGCGTCCTCACCAAACTCGACCTGCGCGACCGCGCCCAGGCGGTGGTCTTCGCCTACGAGTCGGGCCTGGTGGCCCCCGGCGAGTAGGACGGCCCCCTCCCACCGGCCGGCACCCGGCCCCCGGCACAGCGCGGGGACGGGAGGAGCCCCCGCCCCCACCGTGCCCGCGCGGGCCGGGGCCGCCGTCCGCGGGTCCCGGAGGGGCCCGTCCCTCCTCCACCCCCTACCGCGGTAGCACCTCCGTATTGGCTCCCGGGTACGACGCCCGGCGCGCAGCCGTCCCCGCACCCTCCTCCCATCGGCACGAGAACGATGCGAGAGGACGGACCATGAGGCTACGCAGCGGCAAGCGGCAGAAGACGGACGACAGGCCGGAGGCGCCGGCCGCCCCACCCGGTCCCGCCGTCGAACTGCGCGGTGTCCGGAGACGGTACGGCCGCGGCGCGGGAGCCGTGCACGCCCTCGCGGGCGTCGACCTCGCCCTCCCGCGCGGCACGTTCACCGCGGTCATGGGCCCGTCCGGGTCCGGCAAGTCCACCTTCCTGCAGTGCGCCGCCGGGCTCGACCGGCCGTCGGCGGGATCCGTGCGGCTCGGCGGTACGGAGATCACCGGCATGAGCGAGAACGAGCTCACCGAGCTCCGCCGCAGCCGTCTCGGCTTCGTCTTCCAGGCGTTCAACCTGCTGCCGTCGCTGACCGTGGAGCAGAACGTCCTGCTGCCGCTGCGCCTCGCCGGGCAGCGCCGGGACCGCGGCCGTGCGGCCCGGGTCCTCGCGCAGGTCGGCCTCGCCGACAAGGCGCGGCGCCGGCCCGGCGAGCTCTCCGGCGGCCAGCAGCAGCGCGTGGCCATCGCCCGCGCCCTGGTCACCGGTCCCGACGTGGTGTTCGCGGACGAACCCACCGGCGCCCTCGACACCGGAACCGCCGTCGAGATCCTGGGCCTGCTCCGGCACGCGGTGGACACCCTCGGCGCCACCGTCGTCATGGTCACCCACGACCCGGCCGCGGCCGCCTGGGCCGACCGCGTGCTGTTCCTCGCCGACGGCGCCTTCGCCGACGGCCTGGAGCGCGGTTCGGCGGAGCGGATCGCGGAGCGGATGGCGGTGCTCACCGGCCGCACGGGCGCGACGGCGGGGATGGCGGCATGAGGAGCTTCGCCCCGAACGGCCTCGCCCGCGCGGCCGTACGCTTCAAACCCGCCTCGTTCGTCGGCACGTTCGTCGCACTGATGATGTCCGCGCTGATCGTCACGGCCTGCGGCGTCCTGCTGGAGACCGGGGTCCGCGCCTCGGTGCCGCCGGAGCGGTACGCGAAGGCGCCGGTCGTCGCGGCGGCCGACCAGTCCGCGCGACTCGTCGCCGACACCGTCGACGGCCCCGAGGAGACCGCGTACCCGCTGCCGGACACCGCCCGCGTGGACGCGGGCCTCGCGGCGAAGGCCGCCCGGGCGCCGGGTGCCGCGGCCGCGGTGCCGGACCTCACCTTCCCGGTCCGGCGGGGTGACGGCGCGCTCACCGGCCACGGCTGGGGCGCGCACGTCTTCACCGGCACCGCGCTGTCCGCGGGCGCCGCGCCGGACGCGGGCGAGGTCGTGCTCGACGCCGCCGCGGCCCGTACCGCGAGGGCCGGCGTCGGCGACACCGTCGCGCTCGAGACGGCCGCAGGACGCGCGGACTTCCGGGTGTCCGGGCTGGCCGTGGCCGGGGCGGGGGACACCGCGGCGGCGGGCGCGACGGCCGGTGGCACGGCCACGGCCTGGTTCGCCGACGCCGAGGCACCCGTGCTGGCCGGGCATCCCGGCAGGGCCGACGCCATCGCCGTCCTGGCCGAGGACGGCGTCGACACCAGCGCCCTCGCCGCCGCCGTCGAGAGGTCCCTCGCCGGCTCCGGCGCGCGGGTGCTCACCGGCGACGACCGCGGCGAGGTCGAGGACCACGGCCTGGCGTACGCCCGGGAGACGCTCTTCGCGCTCGGCGGTTCCTTCGGCGGGATCGCCACCCTGGTCGCCGTCCTCACCACGGCCGGCACGGTCGCCCTCTCCGTCGGCCAGCGCAGCCGCGAGTTCGCCCTGTTGCGCGCCGTCGGCGCCACCCCGCGGCAGATCCGCCGCGCGGTCGCCGCCGAGGCGCTGCTGGTCGCGCCCCCCGCCGGGCTGCTCGGCTCCTTGCCGGGGATCGGGCTGGCGAGCTGGTGGTTCGCGCAGTTGAAGGACCGCGGGGCCGTCCCGCAGGCGGTCGAACTGCACGTCTCGGGCATCCCGTTGCTCGCCGCCGTCGGGCTCGGGCTGCTCACTGCGCTCGTCGCCGGCTGGGCGGCCGGGCGCAGGCCGGCGAGGATCAAGCCGGGTCAGGCGCTCGCCGAGGCCTCGGTGGAGCGGCTGCGGCCGGGCGTCGTCCGTATCGTCCTCGGGCTGGGCGCCGTTGTCGGCGGCTCGGTGCTCGCCGGTGTCGCCTCCTCCGCCGCCGGTGCCGACGCGGCCAACGCCTCCCTCGGCGTCGTCATGCTCCTCATGCTCGCCGTCGCGCTGCTCGGCCCGCTGTTGGCCCGGCTGTGCGCGGCCCTCTTCGGCCTGCTGCTGCGCGGCGGCGGCGCCCCGGCGTCGCTGGCCGCCGCCAACTCCCGGGCCAACGCCCGCAGGACGGCCTCCGCGATCACCCCGATCGTCCTCGCCATGGCCTTCGCCTCGACGCTCGTCTTCCTGCACACGAGCGAAAGCCACGTCGCCGCGGCACAGCTGCGCGACGGCCTCACGGCCGACCACGTCGTCACCCACCCGGCGGGTCTGCCCACCGGTGCCGTCGACCGGGCCGCCCGCGCCCCCGGCGTCGAGGCGGCCGTGGGCCTGCTCGACACACAGGTGCTGGTGCCCGTCGAGGGCGGCGGCGAGACGTCGTTGCAGGAGGCGGCGGCCCAGGGCGTCTCGGGCTCCGGCGCCCGGCTCGCCGAGGTGCAGGACCTGGACGTGCGCAGCGGCAGCCTGGACCGCGTGGGCGCGGACCGCATCGCCGTCGACACGACCCTCGCCACCGCGGCGAAGGTCGAGGTCGGCGACGAGCTGCCGCTGTACCTCCCCGACGGCACGAGGGCCCGCCCGGAAGTCGTCGCGGTCTACGGCCGAGGCCTGGGCCTGCCCGCGGTGACCATGGACCGCGCGTTTCTGGCCGGGCACGTCACGTCGGAGTTCGACAGCACGCTGCTGGTACGCGGCGGCGACGCCGGGCCGCTCGCCGTGCTCGGCGAGGTCACCGACGTCTCGGACCACACCGTCGCGCGGAACGCGGACCGCGAACTCGGCGCCTGGGCCAACTACACGATGGCCGCCGTCCTGGGCGGCTTCGCCGCCGTCGCCGCCGTCAACACCCTGGTGATGACGGTCCTGGAACGCCGCCGCGAACTGACCGTGCTCCGCCTCGTCGGCTCCACCCGCCGCCAGGTGCTGCGCATGCTCGGCTGGGAGAGCCTGCTGGTGTCGGTGGCGGGCGTGGCCCTGGGCACGGCCATCGCCATGATCACGCTGACCCCGATGGTGCGCGGTCTGACGGGCGAGTCCCCCCACGTGCCCCCGCTGCTCTACGGCTCCTTCGCGGCCGCCGGCGTCGGCCTGGCACTGCTCGCGGTCACCCTGCCGGCGCGAGCGGCGCTGCGCCGCAGGCCGTAGCGCGTCCGCAGGAAGCGGGAGCCGGCACCGCACCGGCTCCCCCCACCCACCCGGCAACGAAGAAAGGGACGTTCATGACCGCAACCCAGGCTCCTTCGGTGGTGGCCCGCGGGAAGGCCGCCGTCGGGGCTCTCGGTCTCCTGGCACTCTCCACCGGTGCCCTGGAGTCGGTGGTGACGCCGACGCTCCCGCTCCTGCAACGCGAGCTGGACATGAGTCCGGCCGAAGGGGCGTTGCTGAGCATCGTGCTCCTCGTCACCGGCGCGCTCGTCACACCGCTGGCAGGCAGGTTCGGCGACCGCTACGGCGGGAAACGGGTCCTGGTCCGGCTGATGGCGGTGGTCTGCGCCGGGGGCCTGGTGTCCGCCCTGGCGCCGAACCTGCCCGTGCTGCTGCTCGGCCAGGTACTGCAGGGGGCGATGGTGGGCGCGCTGCCCCTGTCGTTCGTCGTGGTGCGCGCGCACCTCCCCGCGGGAGAGTCCAAGGTGGCCATCGGGACGGTCGGCGGACTGTTCGTCGGGGGCGGGATGGTGGGCATGCTGTCGGCCGGACCCGTGGCGGAACAGCTCTCCCGGCACTGGATGTTCGCGCTGCCGACGATCGCGGTCGCCGGGGCCACCCTGCTGGTGAACCGGCTGATGCCGGACGACCCACCGGGCCGGCCGGGCGACGCCGGGACCGACTGGCCCGGCCTGCTCCTGCTGAGCGGGACGCTGGTCACGCTCATGCTCACCCTCGCACTGGCGCCCGGCCTCGCCTCGCAGCCGCTCGTGCTCTGCGCCCTAGTCGTGATCCTGGCCGCCTTCGTCACCGGCTGGGTGGCCGTCGAACGGCGCGCGGCCGCGCCGATGATCGACCTGCGCATGCTGGCACGGCCCGCGATGTGGAAGCCGTGCGTGCTGACGTTCGTGATCTGCGCCGGTACCTCGATGGCGGTCTACCTCGTTCCGCAGCTGTTCGACGAGACCGGCGACGGGTACGGATTCGGGGCCGGCGCCACCGAGATCGGCTTCTACCTGCTGCCCGGCGCCGTGGCCGCGTCACTGGCCGGGCCGCTCGGCGGGATCGGGGACCGGCGTTTCGGCTCGCGTGCCGTGGTCACCGCCGGAGTCGTCCTCATGGCCGCCTCCCTGCTCACCCTGGCGGCCGTACACACCGAGGTCTGGCACCTCGTCGTCGGCAAGGCGCTGATCGCGCTGGCCAACGGCCTGTGCGTCACGGCGATGATGACCAGCACCGCCACCTCCGTCGACCGGGGCGACACCGGCATCGCCACCGGCCTGATCCTGGTGACGCGCGTGCTCGGCTACGCCGTGGGCGGGCAGCTCGGTGGTGCGCTCCTCACCGCCGGAACCCCTCCCGGGTCGGACGTCGCGGCCGAATCGGCCTACGTCACCGGCTTCGTCCTGGCCGGGGCCGTCACGGCGTCGGCCCTGCTCGTCACCCGCACCCTGCGCAAAGGAGTCAACGGATGAACCGCACCGATCGACCGAGGGGCGCCCGTACCGTGCCGAGGCGCGAGGTCCTGATATCGGGGGCCGGCATCGCCGGTCCCGCCCTGGCGTTCTGGCTGAACCGCCACGGATACGCGGTCACGGTGGTCGAGAGGGCGCCCACGCCCCGCGGCGGCGGTTACCCCGTCGACGTGCGCGGCACCGCACTGGACGTCGTCCGCAGGATGGGGATCCTGCCGCGGCTGCGGGACGCGCACATCGACCTGCGCCGGCTGACCTTCCTCGAGGGCGACGGCGGCGAAGTGGCCTCGCTCCACCCGCACCACGTCACCGGCGGTGTCACCGGGCGGGACCTGGAGGTGCGGCGCGGTGATCTGGCCGACGCCCTGTACGCGGCGGTCCGCGACGACGTGGAGTTCCTGTTCGACGACTCCGTCGCCGCCCTCGAGCAGTCCGGCCACGGGGTCGACGTCACCTTCCGCGGGGGCGGCGGGCGCACGTTCGACATGGTGTTCGGCGCGGACGGTCTGCACTCCTCCACCCGGGAGGCGCTGTTCGGCCCCGAGGAGCGGTTCCACCACTACCTCGGCCACTGCTTCGCCGTGTTCACCATGCCCAACACCCTCGGCCTCTCCCACGAGACCGTGATGTGGAACGCCCCGGGCAGGGCCGCGGCGCTCTACGCCGTGGGGGACGACGGCGACGTGCACGCCTTCCTGGACTTCGCCCGCCGGGAACCACCGCGGGACGCGTTCCGCGACCCGGAGGCCCAACGGGACCTGCTCGCCTCGGTCTTCGCCGACGCGGGATGGGAGGTGCCGGGCATGCTGGCCGCCCTGCGCGACGCGGACGACCTGTTCTTCGACGCGGTCGGCCAGATCCGTATGCCCCGCTGGTCCAGCGGCCGGGCCGCGCTGGTGGGCGACGCCGCGTACGCGCCCTCGTTCCTCACCGGACAGGGCACCAGCCTCGCCCTCGTCGGCGCCTACATGCTCGCCGGTTCCCTGGCCCACCGGGACCACGCCACGGGCTTCGCCGCCTACGAACACGACACCCGCCCGTTCGTGACCCTCAACCAGGAGCTGGTCGGCAAGGGCGGCGCCACCCTCTTCCCGACCACCCCCCGGGCCCTGGAGGAACGGAACGACAGGCTGCGCGGGCTCACCGCCCTCCCCTCCGCCGGGGGACGACCGGCCCACTCGGCCCTCACCCTGCCCGAATTCACGCCCAGGACGTAGGACGCGAGCCCGGGCGTGCGCGCCGATCGCGCGGCGGCCGCCGGACGGAGGCGGCCGGCCCTCGCCGGGGCCGGCCGCCTCCGTCCGGCCAGGACGGCCGGCGACGTCGTCAGCACTCGATGATGTTCACCGCCAGCCCGCCCCGGGCCGTCTCCTTGTACTTGACCGACATGTCCGCGCCGGTCTCCTTCATCGTCTTGATGACCTTGTCCAGGGACACCTTGTGCGAGCCGTCGCCGCGCATCGCCATCCGGGCCGCCGTGACCGCCTTGACCGCGGCCATGCCGTTGCGCTCGATGCACGGGATCTGCACCAGACCGCCGACGGGGTCGCAGGTCAGGCCGAGGTTGTGCTCCATGCCGATCTCGGCCGCGTTCTCCACCTGCTCGGGGGAGCCGCCCAGCACCTCCGCGAGGGCGCCCGCCGCCATCGAGCAGGCGGAGCCGACCTCGCCCTGGCAGCCGACCTCGGCGCCGGAGATGGAGGCGTTCTCCTTGAAGAGCATGCCGATGGCGCCGGCCGCCAGCAGGAAGCGGACCACGCCCTCCTCGTCGGCGCCGGGGACGAAGTTCATGTAGTAGTGCAGGACGGCCGGGATGATGCCCGCCGCGCCGTTGGTGGGCGCCGTGACGACCCGGCCGCCGGCCGCGTTCTCCTCGTTCACGGCCATGGCGTACAGGGTGATCCATTCCATGGCGAGCGCCTGCGGGTCGCCCTCGGAGCGCAGCTTGCGCGCGGTGTTCGCGGCACGGCGCCGCACCTTCAGCCCGCCCGGCAGGATGCCCTCGCGGGACATGCCGCGCTCCACGCAGGCCCGCATCACGCGCCAGATCTCCAGCAGGCCCTCGCGGATCTCCTCCTCGCTCCGCCAGGCGCGCTCGTTCTCCAGCATCAGCGCGGAGATGGACAGCCCGGTCTCCCGGGTGAGGCGCAGCAGCTCGTCGCCGGTGCGGAAGGGGTACTTCAGGACCGTGTCGTCCAGCACGATGCGGTCCGCGCCCACCGCGTCCTCGTCGACGACGAAACCACCGCCGACCGAGTAGTACGTCTTGGTCAGCAGCTCCGCGCCGGAGGCGTCGTACGCCCACAGGGTCATGCCGTTGGCGTGGTAGGGGAGCGTCCTGCGGCGGTGCAGCACCAGGTCGTCGTCGAAGGAGAACGCGATCTCGTGCTCGCCGAGCAGCCGGATCCGGCCCCCCTCCCTGATCTTCTCCACCCGCTCGTCGGCCGACTCCACGTCCACCGTGCGCGGCGAGTCGCCCTCCAGGCCCAGCAGCACCGCCTTGGGCGTGCCGTGGCCGTGGCCGGTGGCGCCCAGGGAACCGTAGAGCTCCGCCCGGACCGAGGCGACCGAGTCCAGCAGGTCCTCGTTGCGCAGCCGCCGGACGAACATGCGGGCCGCCCGCATCGGGCCGACCGTGTGCGAGCTGGACGGGCCGATGCCGATCGAGAACAGATCGAAGACCGAGATGGCCACGGGAGGGCTCCTAAGAATTCGGCGGACGACGCTGTCCGCCGGGGGGATGGTTCACGGAAGGAAGAGGAAACGTTCATGCGGGTGCATGGTGCGGGGCACCGCGCCCACTGACCCAGTGTGCGCGATGCCCCTGACGTCCGTACGGACCAAAGCGTACGGAATTACCGCAGACCGGGGTAGAGCGGGTGCTTGGCGGCGAGCGCCGTGACCCGGGCCCGGAGTGCCTCCGCGTCGAAGGACGGCTTCAGCGCCTCGGCGATCACGTCCGCGACCTCGGTGAAGTCCTCGGCCGTGAAGCCGCGGGTGGCCAGCGCGGGCGTACCGATGCGCAGGCCCGAGGTGACCATCGGCGGACGCGGGTCGTTCGGGATCGCGTTGCGGTTGACCGTGATGCCGACCTCGTGCAGCCGGTCCTCGGCCTGCTGTCCGTCCAGCTCGGAGGCGCGCAGGTCGACCAGGACCAGGTGCACGTCGGTGCCGCCGGACAGCACGTCCACGCCCACGGCCTTGACGTCGTCCTGGACCAGGCGCTCGGCCAGGATGCGGGCGCCCTCCAGGGTGCGGCGCTGGCGCTCCTTGAACTCCTCGGAGGCGCACACCTTGAACGCGACCGCCTTGGCGGCGACCACGTGCTCCAGCGGGCCGCCCTGCTGGCCGGGGAAGACCGCGGAGTTGATCTTCTTGGCCAGCTCGGCCGTGGAGAGGATCACCCCGCCGCGCGGACCGCCGAGGGTCTTGTGGGTGGTGGTCGTCACCACGTGGGCGTGCGGCACCGGGTTCGGGTGCAGGCCCGCGGCGACCAGGCCGGCGAAGTGCGCCATGTCGACCATCAGGTACGCGCCGACCTCGTCCGCGATCCGGCGGAACGCGGCGAAGTCCAGCTGACGCGGGTACGCCGACCAGCCGGCCACGATCAGCTTCGGCTTGCTCTCCTTGGCCAGACGCTCGACCTCGGCCATGTCGACGACGCCGGTGTCGTCCACGTGGTACGCGACCACGTCGTAGAGCTTGCCGGAGAAGTTGATCTTCATGCCGTGGGTCAGGTGCCCGCCGTGCGCGAGGTTCAGGCCCATGATCGTGTCACCGGGCTTGAGCAGCGCGAACATCGCGGCGGCGTTGGCCTGCGCGCCGGAGTGCGGCTGCACGTTGGCGTGCTCGGCGCCGAAGAGCTCCTTGACCCGGTCGATGGCGATCTGCTCGATCACGTCGACGTGCTCGCAGCCGCCGTAGTAGCGGCGGCCGGGGTAGCCCTCGGCGTACTTGTTGGTGAGGACCGAGCCCTGGGCCTCCATGACCGCGACCGGGGCGAAGTTCTCCGAGGCGATCATCTCGAGGGTGGACTGCTGGCGGTGCAGCTCGGCGTCGACCGCGGCGGCCACCGCCGGGTCGAGCTCGTGCAGGGGCGTGTTCAGAACGGACATGCGGCTACAGGCTCCTCAGCCGGCGATCTCGGCGTCGTACTCGGCGGCGGTCAGCAGGTCGGCCGGCTCGTCGGTGACCCGCACCTTGAACAGCCAGCCGCCCTCGAAGGGGGCCGAGTTCACCAGCGACGGGTCGTTCACCACGTCCTCGTTGATCTCGGTGATCTCGCCGCTGACCGGGGAGTACAGGTCGCTGACCGACTTGGTGGACTCCAGCTCGCCGCAGGTCTCGCCCGCGGTCACGCTGTCACCGACCTCGGGGAGCTGGACGAAGACCACGTCGCCGAGCGCGTTGGCCGCGTGCTCCGTGATGCCGACCGTCGACACGCCGTCCTCGGCGGCCGACAGCCACTCGTGCTCCTTGCTGTAACGCAGCTGCTGGGGGTTGCTCATGGCCTGAATTCTCCTGTACGCGGGGGACTGCTGATGACGGTGGGGACTGTGTGCACCGCGGTGAGCAGGCACGACGTGCTCACCTCAGAAGGGGGAGCCGTCCGACGACGGTGTCACTTCCGGCGCTTGTAGAACGGCAGCGCCACGACCTGGTACGGCTCGTGGCTGCCGCGGATGTCCACGCCGACGCCCTCGGTGCCCGGCGCCGCGTGCGCGGCGTCGACGTACGCCATCGCGATCGGCTTGCCCAGCGTGGGGGAGGGGGCGCCGGAGGTGACCTCGCCGACCACCTCGCCGCCGGCCACCACCGCGTACCCGGCGCGGGGCACCCGGCGGCCCTCGGCGACCAGGCCCACCAGGACGCGCGGGGGCTCGGAGGCGGCCCGCTCGGCGGCCTCGGCCAGGGCGGCGCGGCCCACGAAGTCGCCCTCCTTCTCGAACTTCACCACCCGGCCGAGACCGGCGTCGAAGGGCGTGAGGGAGGTGCTCAGCTCGTTGCCGTACAGCGGCATGCCCGCCTCCAGGCGCAGCGTGTCCCGGCAGGACAGCCCGCACGGGACCAGCCCGGCGCCCTCGCCCGCCTTGGTCAGCGCCTGCCACAGCTCCACCGCGTGCCCGGGCTCCACGAACAGCTCGAAGCCGTCCTCACCGGTGTAGCCGGTACGGGCGATGAGCGCGGGGACGCCGGCGACCGTGCCGGGCAGGCCGGCGTAGTACTTCAGACCGTCCAGGTCGGCGTCGGTGAGCGAGGCGAGGATCCCCTGCGACTCGGGGCCCTGCACGGCGAGCAGCGCGTAGGCGTCGCGGTCGTCGCGGACCTCGGCGTCGAAGCCGGCCGAGCGCTCCCGCAGGGCGTCCAGGACCACCTGGGCGTTGGAGGCGTTGGCGACCACCAGGTACGCGGTGTCGTCCAGCCGGTAGACGATCAGGTCGTCCAGGATGCCGCCGTCCTCGCGGCAGATCATGGTGTAGCGGGCGCGGCCCGGCTTGACGCCCCCGATGTCGCCCACCAGGGCGTGGTCGAGGAGGGCGGCGGCCCGGGGGCCGGTGACGGTGATCTCGCCCATGTGGGAGAGGTCGAACAGGCCGGCCTTCGTGCGGACGGCGTTGTGCTCGTCGCGCTCGGAGCCGTAGCGCAGCGGCATGTCCCAGCCGGCGAAGTCGGTCATCGTCGCGCCGAGCGAACGGTGCAGGGCGTCGAGCGCGGTCCGACGGGGTTCGGTACTGCTCATCGGTCGGTCTCCCAGGGCGATGGGGGTCCCCCCGCGCGAGTTCGTTCGAGCGCGGGGAAGGCGAGGACGTTCCTCCCCATCTGTCATCGGAACCTGAGAGGTTCGCCACGACGCCCACGCAGGGGACGGTCCTGGCTTGCACCTTGGGTGGAGCCGCCGGAGCACCGCTGGATGCCCCGGGACGGCCCGCTTTTCAGATGTGCCTCGCCCGCGCGGTAACGGGGCCTGAGAGATTCAAGGGAGGGACTTGCTCCTTCGGCGCCCCGGCGGCAAACGGTGCCGGGGACTCTCCCGCGCGGATTCAAACGGCCGGTATGCAGTTGGCGCGCACATCATTGCACGCATCACGGGGAGGCGGCAGGGGGACCCTTCCCAGGGGGGTGCACGGGGCGTGCGGGTGCCGTCACGGGGAGCTGTGACGAGCCTGTTCCAGGAAACGGACGGAAACGAGAGGCGCCGGCATTACTTTCTTTTTACACTCGGCGGGGATCGGTACTCGTACCTGGCCCCAGGGGAGGACGATCTCGGTGAACAGGACCACGGCGTGCGCCACCACCACGGGCGTCGCGCTGCCCCCGCAGCCGGCCGCGCCGGCCCGGCGGGCCCGCGGCGCGCTCCCGGCGCCCGTCGTCCGCGACCTGCGCGCACGGGCCGGCCGCAGCCCGCGCGCCCTGCTCTTCGGGCCCCGGGACCTCGTCGCGGTCACCGGGCTCCCCGGCAGCGGCAAGTCCACGCTGATGCGCCGCGCGGTGCACGGCGTGCGCGTCGACTCCCAGGACACCCGCGACCGCTGGGACGCCCGCATGCCGCGCCTCCTGCCGTACGCGGTCTACCGCCCGCTGGTCCGGCTCGCCCACTACGCCGGGCTGCGCCGCGCCCTGCGCTCCGGCGGTCCGGTCGTCGTGCACGACTGCGGTACGCAGGCCTGGGTGCGCCGCTGGCTGGCCCGCGAGGCACGCCGCCGGGGCGCGAGCCTGCACCTGCTGCTGCTCGACGTCACCCCGCAGCAGGCCCTGGCCGGTCAGCGGGAACGCGGGCGCGGCGTCTCCCGGTACGCGTTCCTGCGCCACCGCGCGGCGAGCGAGCGGCTGCTGCGCGCGGTGGAGCGGGGCGCCCTGCCGGCGGGCTGCGGTTCGGCGGTCCTGATCGACCGGGACGCGGCGGACGCGCTGCGCCGGATCGGCTTCACGGGCTGACCGGATAGCCTTTCCAGCCACAGCAGTGGTTCCAGGCAGCAGGCGGTAGGCAGATGGACTTCCCGGCGGACTTCCCGGCACAGGCGCACCCCCATCCGCACGGCGGGTGGCCCGGCAACGAGCTGGAGGAGGTGCTCTCCGCCTCCCTCGGCGTCCCCTCGGCGGGCGGCAGGGTCGTCGAGGTGCTGGGCCGCAGCTTCGTCTGGGTCCCGCTGCCGAACGGCGGCGGTCCGGACAGCGGCCCGCTGGACCTGCCCACCCTGGAGATCGACGGCCAGGCCTACGTCCCCGTCTTCAGCTCCGAGGAACAGTTCCGCCAGGTCGTCGGCCCCCACCTGTCGTACACCGTCGCGCCCGCCGTGGAGTTCGCCCGCGGTCTGCCGCCGCAGGCCGGGATCGCGGTGAACCCCGGCGGCGTGGTCGGCATCCCGCTGCCGCCGCCGGCCGTCGCCGAACTGTGCCGGGCCGGACGCGGCCCGCTGGACGGCCCGGCGTCCGGCGGCCGGGTGCGGCTGTTCGAGCCCGACTGGCAGGACGACCCGCTGGACTTCCTCGCCGCGGCCTCGGCGGAGTTCGACTCCATCGGCGTGGTGACCGCCGCCCGCCGCTGCCTCGCCGCGATCGAGACGGCCGACCCGGTCCTCTTCGTCGGCGTGGAACTCTCCGGCTGGGAGGGCGACGCCCGCGCCCTCCCGCTGGACGCCCTGGGCCGCGCCCTGGGCCGGGCCCCCGCCCCCTGGCCGGTCAACCTCATCGTCCTGGACATCGCCCAGGACCCGGTCGGCGACTGGCTCCGCACCAGGGTCCGTCCCTTCTACCAGCGCGAGCTCTGACCCCCTGGGGGTGCGGGGCCGTACCGGTGTGCGGCTCCGCGGCGCGGGCGCGTCCAACCCCCGGGGCGTGGGGCCGTACCGGTGTGCGGCTCCGCGGCGCGGGCGCGACAAGCCGTGACGGGCCCGCCCCCGCCCAGGCGCCGCGGCCCCGGGCCCTTCCGCACTCGCCGCACGGTGGTCCGCCGCACCGCAGCCCGCCGCGCGGCGTCGGCTTAAGCTAGGTGCGTTGGCTGGCGAGGTACGGAGGGGCGATACAAGTGAGCGCTGGCACCGCGGCGGCCGGGCAGGTCGAGCACATGCTGCGCCAGGTGACGCCCGGGCGTTACGACGCGTACGAGGCGTTGCTGCGCGCTCTGGCGACCCCCTCCTCCGGCCGGGTCTGGATGCTGCTCTGGCACGGCCAGGCCGGCTCCCCGGACGCCCAGTACGGAAGCATGGAGGTCGACGGCTTCGGCTACGTGCCCTGCGTCACCTCCGCCCAGGAACTGTCCGCCAGCGGCTGGAACCGGTCGTACGAGGTGGTCGACGGCCTCGACGTGGCCCGCGCCCTGTATCCCGACCACCACGGGCTCTGGCTCAATCCGCACGCCCCCGGCGGCGGGGTCGGCATCCCCTGGCTGGATCTGCGCCGGATCGCCGGCGGACTGGACCGCCAGCCCGCCGGACCGCTGCGGCTGTCCGAACCGGCCATCGAGATCCCGCAGTTCTACGCCCTCCTCGCGCAGAACGCCCACCGCACCCCGGCCGTCCGCACCCTGCGCCGCGCCTGGGTGCAGCCCGCACTGGGCGCCCCGTACCTCGCCATCGGCCTGGACGTGTACGACACCTCCCCGCCCGCCGTGGACGCCGTCCGCGCGATGATGCGGCAGTCCCTCGGCGCGGTCCCGGACGGACTGCCCGTGTCGACCGTCGCGCTCTCCGACGAGCACGACCCGGTCGCGATGTGGCTGCGCGTCAACTCCCGCCCCTTCTACGACCGCGAGGCCCACGGCGCCGCGGCGTCCCCCGCCGCGGCCTACGGCTACCCGCCCCCGCACCGGGGCTGACCCGGGCCGCTCACCGCACGTGGTGACGCCGCGTCACCGTCCACGGAGCGGACAGGGACGACGGTCCGGGCCGAGCTGTCCGCCCGGACCGTCACGCAGCGTTGGTTTCCCGCCAGATTTTTGGCCATGCGCGTTCCGCGACATCCCGTTGACCACCTGTCACCTGCGGTTTCACCCGTTCTTCACGCCGTCGGGCGTCACCTGGGCGGTTGCAGGGAGGGCGCTTTCATGTCCGGCGGGTTAAATCTTGACGGGGGGACGCCTGAACCGTCCCTTATGTCAACTGTTCAGATCTCAGGTAGGTATCACCGCTATCCGGACTGTTCCTGACCGACTGTGAACGTCTGTAGTGTTCGGCCGGTCAAGATGCATCCACATAGCGGACCCGGAGTGGCCCCAATATGCGCATATTCAAGTCCCGAACCGCTCGGGCGATCACGGCCGCGGTGGCGGTCGGTCTGATCGCCACGGGCTGCTCCAGCGAACGGGACGCTGACAACAAGAGCGACGGCAAGAAGGACACCTTCGTCTTCGCCGGTGCAGGCGACCCCGGCTCCCTGGACCCTGCCCTCGCGAGCGACGGTGAAACCTTCCGCGTGACGCGCCAGGCGTTCGAGGCCCTGCTCGAGCACGAGTCCGGCGGCACCAAGCTGGTCGGCGGCCTCGCCGAGACCTGGTCGAGCAACGACAAGGGCACCGTCTGGACCTTCAACCTCCGCAAGGGCGTGAAGTTCCACGACGGCGAGACGTTCAACGCCGCGGCGGTCTGCGCCAACTACGACCACTGGTTCAACTGGAAGGGCACCTACCAGTCCAGCGCGGTCTCGTACTACTGGCAGACCATCATGGGCGGCTTCGCGAAGAACGAGGACAAGGAGACGCCCGAGGCGAACTACAAGTCCTGCACCGCGAAGGACGAGAACACCGCCGTCATCGAGGTCAAGAAGCCCTCCGCCAACCTCCCCGGCGGCTTCTCCCTCCAGGCCCTGGCGATCCACTCGCCCAAGGCCCTCAAGGAGTACGCGAAGGAGGAGGCGACCGCCAAGGGCGACGCCATCACGTACCCCAAGTACAGCCAGGAGGCCGGCACGGTCGCCGGTACCGGCCCGTACAAGATCACGAAGTGGAACAAGGGCAACAAGGAAGTCAGCCTGACCCGCTTCGACGACTACTGGGGCGAGAAGGCCAAGATCAAGAACCTGGTCTTCCGCACCATCGACACCGAGGAGGGCCGCCGCCAGGCGCTCCAGGCCGGTGACATCGACGGTTACGACCTCGTCGCCCCGGCCGACGTCAAGACCCTCGAGGACCAGGGCTACGTCGTCCCGACCCGTGGCGTCTTCAACCTCTTCTACGTGGGCATGAGCCAGGGCGCCAACAAGGCGCTCAAGAAGAAGGAAGTCCGCCAGGCGATCGCCCAGGCGATCGACAAGGAGAACCTGGTCAAGACCCAGCTGCCCGAGGGCGGCAAGGTCGCCGACCAGTTCATGCCGGACACCATCGCGGGCTACTCCAAGAACGTCACGAAGTACCCGTACGACACCGCCGCGGCGAAGAAGCTCCTCAAGAAGGCCGGTGAGGAGAAGCTCAAGGTCGAGTTCTGCTACCCGACCGAGGTCACCCGCCCGTACATGCCCGCTCCGCAGGACCTGTTCGAGCTGATGAAGGCCGACCTGGAGAAGGCCGGCATCACCGTCACGCCGAAGGCCATGAAGTGGGCCCCGGACTACATCGACGCCACCGAGGCGGGCTCCTGCGACCTGCACATGCTCGGCTGGACCGGTGACTTCAACGACGGCTTCAACTTCATCGGCACCTGGTTCGCCGGGTACGACAAGCAGTGGGGCTTCAAGGACAAGAAGGTCTTCGACGCCGTGAACGCCGGCTCGAAGCTGGGCAAGGCCGACGAGCGCACCGCCGCGTACCAGAAGGCCAACGAGGTCATCATGGACTACCTCCCGGGCGTCCCGGTCTCGTCCTCCCCGCCGGCCATCGCCTTCGCCAAGAACGTGAACCCGCCGAACGTCTCCCCGCTGACCCAGGAAGTCTTCTCCGAGACCTCCTTCAAGTAGGCGAGCAGCGGTAGGAAACCACAACGGGGGGTCCGCCCGGTCGTCGCAACTCGGCGGCCGGGCGGGTCCATTCATGTAAGACATCACGCAAGAAAGGGGCATGCGGGGTGCTGCGTCTCGTCGTACGAAGACTGCTCCAGCTCATACCCACGCTGCTCGGCCTGTCGGTTCTGCTCTTCCTGTGGCTCGACCGTCTGCCCGGTGGACCCGCCTCAGCGATCCTGGGGGAGAAGGCCACCGAGGCCGAAGTGGCGCGCATCAACCGCGCGCTCGGGCTGGACCAGCCCGTCTACGTTCAGTACTGGCGTTTCCTCAAGCGCATCTTCCAGGGTGACCTGGGCACCTCCACCCAGACCGGACAGCCGGTGTGGGACGAGTTCGTCCTGCGCTTCCCCGCGACCGTGGAGCTGTCCCTCCTCGCGATCCTCATCGCCGTGGCCGTCGGCGTCCCGCTCGGTTACTTCGCGGCCCGCAACCGAGGCGGCTGGCTCGACGTCACGTCCGTCTCCGGCTCGCTCGTCGGCATCTGCATCCCGGTCTTCTTCCTGGCTCTGCTCCTGAAGCAGATCTTCGCCGTCAACCTCGGCATCTTCCCCGCCTTCGGGCGCCAGGACACCGGCATCAACGCCACCGACGTGACCGGCTTCGCCGTCCTGGACGGCATCCTCACCGGGGAGTTCGACGCCTCCTGGGACGCGATCATGCACCTGATCCTGCCCTCCGTCGCCCTGGCCTCCATCCCGCTCGCCGTCATCGTGCGCATGACCCGCGCCAGCGTTCTCGAGGTACAGGACGAGGACTACGTCCGCACCGCCGAGGCCAAGGGCCTCAAGCGGAGCGTCATCCGCGGCCGGCACGTGCTGCGCAACGCGATGCTCCCCGTGGTGACCGCGGTCGGCCTGCTCACGGGCTCCCTGCTGTCCGGCGCGGTCCTGACCGAGTCCGTGTTCTCCTTCGGTGGCATCGGCTCCTTCATCCGGACCGCCATCGACGGCCGCGACTACCCCGTGCTCGTCGGTTTCATCATGTTCATCGCGCTGATATACGTCCTGATCAACCTGCTGGTGGACCTCGCGTACAGCCTCATCGACCCGAGAGTGCGGGTGCACTGACATGAGTGTCGCCACCAAGACCGACAAGATCCAGCGCCTCGCGGAACTGGCCGCCACCAAGGAGACCAGCACCGGCGCCAGCCTCTGGCGGGAGGCCTTCCGCCGCCTCAAGCGCAGCAAGATGGCGATCATCGGCGCGGTCGTCATCGCCCTGTTCGTCGTCCTCGCGATCGTCGGGCCCTACATCGCCCCGCACTCCCCGACCGCCCAGACCTGGCGGAACGAGGTCTTCCCCAACCGGGGCGAGTTCGTCGGCGCACGCGGCGAGAACTGGTTCGGGCTCGACCACCTCGGCCGGGACATGTTCTCCCGCATGCTGGTCGGAGCCCGTCAGACGCTGCTCGTCGGCGTCGTCGCCACGCTGATCGGCCTGGTCATCGGCTTCGTGATCGGCGGCCTCGCCGGCGCCTTCGCCACCCTCGGCGGCGACACCGGCAAGCGGATCGACTCCGTCATCATGCGTTTCATCGACATCATGCTGGCGATGCCCTCGCTGCTGCTCGCGGTGTCCATCGCCGCGGTCATGGGGCAATCACTGACCACCGTGATGATCGCCGTCGGTGTCGTCCAGATCCCGGTGTTCGCCCGGCTGCTGCGCGGCTCCATGCTGGCCCAGGGCAGCGCGGAGTACGTGCTCGCCGCCCAGTCCCTCGGTGTGCGCAAGCGGCGCATCGTCCTCTCGCAGATCATCCCCAACTCGCTCAGCCCGGTGATCGTGCAGGCCACGCTCTCCCTGGCCACCGCGATCATCGAGGCGGCCGCCCTGTCCTACCTGGGCCTCGGCAACCCCGACCCGGCCATCCCCGAGTGGGGCGTCATGCTCACCCAGGCACAGCGGTTCTTCGACAACGCGCCGATGATGGCGGTCTACCCCGCCGTCGGCATCATCATCACCGCCCTCGGCTTCACCCTCCTCGGCGAGGCCATGCGGGAAGCCCTCGACCCGAAGCTGAGGGGCTGAACCACCATGTCTCTGCTCAATGTCGACGAACTGACCATCACCTTCGGCGGCCGCGGCCGCAAGGAGTCCCGGGCGGTCGACGGCGTCTCCTTCGAGGTCGACCAGGGCCAGGTCGTGGGCCTGGTCGGCGAGTCCGGCTGCGGAAAGTCCGTCACCTCCCTGGCCCTGATGGGCCTGCTCCCGAGCAAGGGCGTCACCATCGGCGGCCGTGCCGAGTTCGACGGCACGGACCTGTTCACGATGAGCCCTTCCGCCCGCCGCGACCTGCGCGGCAGCGAAATGGCGATGATCTTCCAGGACCCGCTGTCCTCGCTCAACCCGGTCGTGCCGATCGGCGTGCAGGTCACCGAGATCCTGGAGCGCCACCGCGGACTGAAGGGCGAGGCCGCCCGCAAGGAGGCCGCCCACCTGCTGGACCGGGTCGGCATCCCCGACCCGACCCGGCGGCTCAAGGAGTACCCGCACCAGCTCTCCGGCGGTATGCGCCAGCGCGCGCTGATCGCCATGGCGGTGGCCTGCGCCCCGCGCATGCTCATCGCCGACGAGCCCACCACGGCCCTCGACGTGACGATCCAGGCCCAGATCCTGGAACTGCTCAAGGAGCTCGTGGACCAGGAGGGCACCGCCCTGCTGATGATCACCCACGACCTCGGCGTGGTCGCCGGCCTCTGCGACCAGGTCAACGTGCTCTACGCGGGCAAGACCGTGGAGTCCGCCGGGCGCCGTGAGCTGTTCGCCCACCCGACCCACCCCTACGCGCACGGACTGCTGGGCTCCATCCCGCGGCTGGACGCTCCCCGGGGCGAGCCCCTCAAGCCCATCCGGGGCTCCATCAACGACCGCATCGCCTGGGCCGACGGCTGCGCCTTCGCGCCCCGCTGCGACCGGTACGAGATGGGCTGCCTGACCGGCACCCCGCAGCTCACCGAGCCCCGCGCGGCCGGCCACCAGGTGCGGTGCGTCAACCCCGTACTCGACGACGCGAAGGCCGAGGAGGTCACCGCATGAGCCTGCTCGAACTGGACGGCGTCAAGGTCCACTTCCCCATCAAGAAGGGCATCTTCGTCGACCGCACGGTCGGTCACGTCTACGCCGTGGACGGAGTGTCCCTGAAGGTCGAGGCCGGCGAGACCTACGGTCTGGTCGGCGAGTCCGGCTGCGGCAAGACCACCCTCGGGCGGTCGGTGCTGCGGCTGGTGGACATCACCGAGGGCTCCGTCGTCCTCGACGGCACCGACCTGGCGAAGCTGCCCGGCGAGGAGATGCGCCGCTTCCGGCGCCGGCTCCAGATGGTCTTCCAGGACCCGCTGGGCTCGCTCAACCCCCGGCAGAACATCGAGTCCATCCTGTCCGAGGGCATGATCGCCCACGGCATCGGCAAGGACCAGGAGGAGCGCCGGGAGAAGATCAAGGCGATCCTGGACAAGGTCGGCCTGCCCTCCAACGCGCTCTCCCGCTACCCGCACGAGTTCTCCGGCGGCCAGCGCCAGCGCATCGGCATCGCCCGCGCGCTCGTCCTCGAACCCGACGTGATCATCTGCGACGAGCCGGTCTCCGCGCTCGACGTGTCGGTCCAGGCCCAGGTCATCAACCTGCTGGACGAGCTCCAGGAGGAACTCGGCCTGACCTACGTGGTGATCGCCCACGACCTCGCGGTGGTCCGGCACATCTCCGACACGATCGGCGTGATGTACCTGGGCTCGCTGGTCGAGGAGGCGCCGAGCGACGCGCTGTACGCCGAGCCGAAGCACCCGTACACCAAGGCCCTGATGTCGGCCGTGCCGGTGCCGGACCCGGAGGTGGAGGACAGGCGCGAGCGCATCCTGCTCACCGGCGACCTGCCCTCCCCGGCCAACCCGCCCAGCGGCTGCCGCTTCCACACCCGCTGCCCGTGGGCCCAGGCCGAGCGCTGCGCGACCGAGCGGCCCGAGCTGCGGGACGTCGGCGGCGGCCACCGGGTGGCCTGCCACTTCGCCGAGGAGATCGAGTCGGGGAAGCTGGCGCTGACCCGGCCCACCGGCATCGAGGCCGTCAAGGAGAGCGAAGGCGTGGTGGTCGAGCGGACCGAGGAGGAGGCGGAGGTTCCCGCCGCACTCCTGCCGGCCGACTCGACGACCAAGCCGGACGCCACGGCGGTCAAGGAGAAGGTGCCGGCGGCGGCCGAGGCCCCGGGCGACCGGACGGCCGACGCCGTCGCGAAGGACAGCGACGCCGTCGCGAAGGACAGCGGCGCCGCGGGACCGGACGCGTCCGGCGAGGAGAAGAAGCAGGACAAGACCGGCTGACGGACCGCCGTCCTTCCCGGGGCCTCGCACGGCTCCGCTGAAAGGTTGCGGACAGCAAGTTCACACCACCCCTCGCCTTGGTTTGCAAGGCGAGGGGTTCTTGTTGGGTGAGAATATGAGGGTGCTCCAGCAACTGTTCAGTCCGTCCGTCCTGCACACGCTCGACCTGATCGGCATCTTCGTCTTCGCGATCTCCGGCGCCCTGCTGGCCGTCCGCAAGAACTTCGACGTCTTCGGCATCGCCGTACTCGCCGAGGTCACCGCGCTCGGCGGCGGACTCTTCCGCGACCTGGTGATCGGCGCCGTGCCGCCCGCCGCCTTCACGGACCTGGGGTACTTCGTCACCCCGCTGCTCGCCACGGTCCTGGTGTTCTTCCTCCACCCGCACGTGGAACGCATCCAGGCCGGCGTCAACGTGTTCGACGCGGCCGGCCTCGGCCTGTTCTGCGTCGTCGGCACGACCAAGGCGTACGACTACGGCCTCGGCCTGACCGCCTCCGCCTGTCTGGGCCTGGCCACCGCGGTCGGCGGCGGTGTGCTGCGCGACGTGCTCGCCAACGAGGTGCCGTCGCTGCTGCGCTGGGACCGCGACCTGTACGCCGTCCCGGCCGTCGTGGGCGCCGCCCTGACCGCGCTGTGCATCCGCTACGACGTGCTGAACGCGGGGACCAGCAGCCTCGCCGTGGTCGCGGCCTTCGTGCTGCGCCTGCTCGCGATGCGCTACCACTGGCGGGCGCCCCGCGCCTGGCACCGCCGTTCGACGGTCCGGGAGGAGGAGCTCCCGGGACACACGAACAAAGCTACCGCTTAGTATTGTCTTCTTGTACTGTTCAACCATGCCAGAAGCAGCCTCCGCCCAGCCCCTCCGCGCCGCCGTCGGCGCCGGTGAGTTCGACCGCGACACCGAGCTCACCCCGCGCGCGCCCGGCGTCTACGACATCGACCTCTCCGCCGGCTGGACGATCTTCAACGCCGTCAACGGCGGCTACCTGCTGGCCGTCCTGGGCCGCGCGCTGGCGGACGCCCTGCCGCACGCCGACCCGTTCACCGTCTCGGCGCACTACCTCACCGCCTCCCGGCCGGGCCCGGCGGTCGTCCGCACCGAGACCGTGCGCACCGGACGGACCCTGTCGACCGGTCAGGCCTCCCTCTTCCAGCTCGACGAGGAGGGCCGCGAGGTGGAGCGCATCCGCGTCCTGGCCTCCTACGGCGACCTGGACTCCCTCCCGGAGGACGTCCGTACGACGGCCGAGCCGCCCGCGATACCGCCGATGGAGCAGTGCTTCGGCCCCGAGGACGGCCCCGCCCCGGTCGACGCCGGTTCCGCCATCACCGAGCGCCTGATGCTCAAGCTCGACCCCTCGACCCTGGGCTGGGCGCTCGGGCAGCCGTCCGGCAAGGGGGAGATGCGGGCCTGGTTCGGCTTCGCCGACGGCCGCGACCCCGACCCGTTCGCGCTGCTCCTCGCGGTGGACGCGCTGCCGCCGACCGCCTTCGAACTGGGGCTGTCCGGCTGGGTCCCGACGGTGGAACTCACCGTCCACGTCCGCGCCCGCCCCGCTCCGGGCCCCCTGCGGGTCTCCGTCACCACCCGCAACCTCGCCGGCGGCTTCCTGGAGGAGGACGCCGAGGTCTGGGACAGCGCCGACCGCCTGGTGGCCCAGTCCCGCCAACTGGCCCGCGCCCGCCTGGCCTGATCCTCCCCGGCCCGTCCGGCACTCCCCGGCCCGTCCGGCGTTCCAGGAGCGGGGGTCCGGGGGCGGGACGGGCGGGGGCGGCGAGGGCGAAGAACCTCACCCGCCCCCGCCCGCCCCACCGCCCAACCAGTGCGCACGCCCGATCCCGATCAACCGCATCCGGCGCGCCGCCATCCGGAACGCCCGCTCCCGCGCCCCCGCCTCGCTCGCCGGGGCCTCCAGGAACGCCGAAGCGGTCACGAGCATCTGATCGACGTACAGCTGCGCCAGCATCGTCAGATCCTCCTCCCCCCACCCGGCGGACACCGGATCCTCCGCCAGCGCCTCCCCCACCTCCGCGGTGAACAGCGCCAGCTGGCCCCGTATCGCCTCCCGCACCGACTGCACCCCGCCGTGCCGCTCCCGGGCGATGAACCGCACGTGCGCCGGATGCGCCTCGACATGACCGGCGATCAACCCGATCGCCCGCGCGATGCGCTCCTCACCGTCCCCGGTCGTGGACACGATCGTCCGGATCATCGGGTGCAGGCTGCCCAGCGCCTCCTCGACCAGCGCCACCCCCAGGTCCTCGATGGAGCGGAAGTGCCGGTAGAAGGCGGTCGGCGCCACCCCCACCGCACGGGTGACCTCACGCAGCCCCAGGCTGCTCAGGCTCTTTTCCTCCAGCAGTTCCAGCGCCGCGTCGAGCAGCGCCCGCCGTGTCTTCTGCTTCTGGGCCTGCCGGACGCCGAGGGTGTGACTCATGCCATGCAGTTAACAACTGTTCTCCGTGACGGGGAAGTCATGACCCGCGCCGGAGCGGGAACTCAGTGAACAGCTGTAACCACAACCGTTCACCGAAGCTGGGGGATCCACTCATGCTCTTCCTCGTCGCCACGCTTCTGCTGTTCGGCGTCGCCCTGGGCACCGTCGTCCACGCCCCGCTCTCCTTCTCCCTCGTCGCCGGTGCCGTCATCGCCGTGTGGCTCGGCGTCTTCGCCCTGCGCGAGCGCCACGGCCGCGGACACCGCGGCCCGGCGCACTGACCCGCGACCGCACCGTCCGACCCCCGTCCCTACCGACCGTGGGAGCCGATCACCATGCACCTCACCGCACCGGCCGCCCGACGCACCGGTCTCCGTGACGCCGACGGCATGGCCGTCGCGTCCTTCGTCCTGGGCCTGCTGGGCCTGCTCGTCCTCAACGTGTTCCTCGGCCCGACCGCCATCGTGCTGGCGACCGTGGCGCTGCGGCGGGGCACGGGCCGGCGCGGCCGCGCCCTCCTGGGGCTCGGACTCGGCGTCGCCGACCTCCTGGTCCTCGCCGCGTTCCTGCAGGCGGACGACACGATCTCCTGGAGCTTCTGAGCGAGCGGCGCATCCCGGTCGGCCGCGACCCGCGGCCGGGGCACGGGGCCCCGTAGAATCGGCCCCACCATGGCTTACCTCGACCACGCCGCGACCACCCCGATGCTTCCCGAGGCAGTCGAGGCACTCACCGCGCACCTGGGCGTCACCGGCAACGCCTCCTCCCTCCACGCGGCCGGCCGCCGCGCCCGGCGCACCGTCGAGGAGGCCCGCGAAACCCTCGC
Source organism: Streptomyces sp. NPDC126497 (assembly GCF_040302425.1). Lineage (NCBI taxonomy): Bacteria > Bacillati > Actinomycetota > Actinomycetes > Kitasatosporales > Streptomycetaceae > Streptomyces > Streptomyces sp. NPDC126497. Next base: position 1,104 of record NZ_JBEORT010000027.1, on the reverse strand, counting down.
CGAGGCCCTCGGCGCCCGCCCCAGCGAGATCGTCCTCACCTCCGGCGGGACCGAGGCCGACAACCTCGCCGTGAAGGGGCTCTACTGGTCCCGGCGCGACGCGGACCCGGCCCGCACCCGGATCCTCGCCAGTCCCGTCGAGCACCACGCCGTCCTCGACGCCGTCCACTGGCTCGGTGAGCACGAGGGCGCCACCGTCGAGTACCTTCCGGTCGACTCCCACGGCCGGGTCCACCCGGACACCCTGCGCGAGGCCATCGCCCGGGACCCCGACGACGTCGCCCTGGCCACCGTCATGTGGGCCAACAACGAGATCGGGACGGTCCTGCCGGTCCGTGAACTCGCCGAGACCGCGGCCGAGTTCGGTGTGCCGCTGCACTCCGACGCGGTCCAGGCCTTCGGCCAGGTACCGGTGGACTTCGCCGCGTCCGGGCTCGCCGCGATGACCGTGTCCGGCCACAAGATCGGCGGCCCGTACGGCATCGGCGCGCTGCTCCTGGGCCGCGAGCACACCCCCGTGCCCGTGCTGCACGGCGGCGGTCAGGAACGCCATGTCCGCTCCGGCACCCTGGACGTCCCCGCCGTCGCCTCCTTCGCGGTGGCCGGGCGGCTCGCCGCCGAGCAGCAGGAGTGGTTCGCCCGCGAGATCGGCGGGCTGCGCGACGACCTGGTCGCCGCGGTCCGCGAGGCCGTCCCGGACGCGATCCTCGGCGGCGACCCCGCCCCCGGGGGGCGGCTTCCGGCCAACGCGCACTTCACCTTCCCCGGCTGCGAGGGCGACTCCCTGCTGCTCCTGCTGGACGCCCAGGGCATCGAGTGCTCCACCGGCTCCGCCTGCACCGCCGGCGTCGCCCAGCCCAGCCACGTCCTCCTGGCCACCGGCACCGACCCCGACCTGGCCCGCGGCACCCTCCGCTTCTCCCTCGGCCACACCTCCACGGAGGCCGACGTGGAGGCCCTGGCCAAGGCCATCGGCCCGGCGGTGGAACGGGCCCGCGCGGCGGGACTGACCTAGGGCCTCTCGTTTGGATCATGTCGGCGTCGCGGGGCTTGGCACGCGCATCTGCCGCGTTGTCGTCAGTTGCCAACGCTCCGCGTTGGCGC